>JALGTV010000167.1 GCA_029821215.1 Candidatus Zipacnadia bacterium
TGCTGCCCTAATAAGCATTCCCAACCGCTACATGCACACTGCCGTTGAAGTTGTCGCTCTCAGCGATTTAGACAATGCTGCCCGCCTGCTGGCCGAGGCGGTAACCCGCATTGACACAGAAATTGATTTTACTCCTATGTGACGCGCAAATATGCCAAAGACCAGAGAGCCACTTATTACAGGATTCTGTGCTCGCTGGGGCTGTCTGGCTACGAGTCTATTGCCTCCCGTACTGCTTTTGCTATCTTTTGCAGATCAAAGGGTTTTTGAACGATACCTTTCAGTCCTTGGTCTCGCAGCTCGGAGACTTTCTTCCGCGCACTATAGCCACTGACTAACAACACTTTCACATCGGGATTGACGCGTGTGGTAATTGCTTCGTACAGCTCATCACCGCTCATTTCAGGCATAGTCATATCAGTTAAAACAAGGGCAACTTCGTCTTGGTGACTCTCATAGACTTCCAGTCCTTCTTTGCCATTGGTAGCGGTCAGAACGGTGTAACCTAACGACTCCAACATTGCCCGCCCCGTCTTCAGCACGGTGGAGTCGTCTTCCACCAGCAGCAGGGTTTCTGAGCCACCCAGCAGATGCTGGGCGGTATTCTCACTACTTTCGGATAGTGAGCCATTGCTCACCGGCAGATAGACTTTGACTTCAGTACCCACGTCTACCTCGCTACAGACCTGAATGTGGCCACCGTGGTCCCGTACAATTCCGTAGACCATGGCCAACCCCAGCCCGGTACCCTCCCCAACCTCTTTAGTGGTGAAGAAGGGGTCAAATATCTGCTCTTGTAGCTCGGAGCTCATCCCGCAGCCGGTGTCGCGAACCGACAGGCAGACATAATCACCGGCACTGACATTGGCGTGTCGACGGCAATATTCTTCGTCCAAGCAGGCCTCGGTTACTTCTATGGTTAGTTGGCCCCCCTTAGGCATAGCATCGCGGGCGTTAGTAGCCAGGTTCATAATTACTTGCTGCATCTGCGTGGGGTCCGCCTTCACTAACGATAGCTGGTCAGGCCATAGCATCCGCACCGTGATAGTCTCGGGCAATGTTCGCTCCAGCACTCTGCCTGTTTCCTTTACCACAGGCAGCAGAGCTAAGGGCTGTTTTTCGCTGACGGTGCGGCGACTGAAGGCCAACAAAGATGCAATTAGCTCGGCTGCCCGTTTCCCTTGTTGGGGGACTTTGTGCAGGTACTCGTATACTTTGCAGCCGGGATCAGTGTGTTGCAGGGCCAGTTCGGTTAGGCCGATCATACCAGTAAGCAGGTTGTTGAAATCGTGGGCCACCCCTCCGGCCAGCGTACCCAGGGATTCCAGTTTTTGGGCCTGGAATAGCTGCTGCTGAAGACTTTCTCGCTCCTTTGCGGCCTCTTTCCGCTCGGTGATATCTTCCCCTGAGCACAAAGCTGCGTAGGTGTTGCCGCCTGCATCGGTAAGCACACTATTGTGGAAGGCAATAAGCTTTTCCTCGCCGCTCTTGGTCAGCAGAGGATTCTCATAGTACTCAACCGGCTCAACCTCTCCCGCTATGAGCTGCCCGAAAACCCCTCGCATTTCCTCTCTATTCCCCTCGGGAACTAGAAGATCAAACCAATTTTGTCCAATAAGCTCCTCCTCACTATATCCGAGGATGTCGCAGCCTTTTTGATTTATGCGCCTTATCTTTTCCTCCTCATCAATAACCGCCAATAACACTCCAGCCACATCAAAATATCTTTGGGCTCGGTCGCGCTCAGCTTGTATCTTTTCCTCCCAGCGCTTGCGCTGTGTGATGTCGCGCAATACACACTGGAACGCGGCCACTCGGCTTCCATCAACCAGTGGCAAGGCACTGACCTCTACCGGAAGCTGCTGGCCGTCTGAGCATATCATTCCAAACTCAATGGTCTTAGTCTCAGCATTTTTTGCAGCAGCCTGGATAGCTTCGGCTATCCTTGACCGATCCGCTTCGGCTATATACTCAGCGATATGATGGCCCAGGTGTGCTTCAGGATCATAACCGGCAAGCTTCTTTATGGCTGGGCTAACATACTGAAGAATACCTTCAGCAGATATCTGGATAATTACATCCCGGATGTTCTCAACCAGATTGCGGTACTTATCCTCGGATTCGGCAAGCCGCTGCTCGGCTCGCTTGCGAGCCGCAATGTCGCGCCTAAGCCTTTCATTGGCTGCTTGCAGCTCCCTCTGTATTTCTCGCGATAGCCTTTCTGCATGCCACTTGGTCCGCAACGCCCACACGAATCGCCGAATCTCCACGGCATGAAAAGGCTTCTGAATGTAGAGCAGTCGGTGGGCTGGCGGGACGCGGCGGGCGATATCCTCAGGATCGAAGTCAGAGTAAGCCGTCACCATGATGATATGTATGTAGGGGTCCAAGTCACGGATCTGTTCTGCTGTCCATACACCATCAGGGCCCGGGGGCATACGCACATCAATAAATGCCGCGGCAAACGGCTGATCCTCCTTGATACTCACCCGGACAGCTTCAACCGCTTCGTCGCCCTGATGGCAGAGCACCAAATCAAGGTCAGCAGGGTCGGGTTCTGCCATGTCAGATTGTGCTTCGGAGAGATCGCCGTGCAGCCCTGATGTGCGTCGACTTGTAGCGTAGGCAAAGACATGCCGGTATGACTCCAACACTGCCTGGTTATCATCTACAACCAGGAAACGTACCGGCTGCCGTTCAGCCTCGCTGGTCTGTACTTCTTCCGACTTGTCTGCAACCAACAGATAATCAGTGCCAACAACACTTACAGACATAAGTCAATGTTTCCCTCCCTTTCGCAAACAAGGCAAAATCCAGATGACGTCCGACTACAGCACTGCCCACAGGCGCAATATCATCTGCCCTTGGGGGCCCCGTGGCCTCTGGCCCATATTAGTTAGCACAGGGAGTAGTCAGGGCAGTGTGCGTTTCTTTATAGTTTGCACTTTCATCCTTGACTGCCAGGAGTCCAGTTGCCTATCTACTATCGAGCGTCGCCTGTGGGGCAGTAGTTAGCGTGCCCTTTAGTGCCTGGTCAACAAGCACAAGCAGTTCGTTTCCTGTCTTCTTTTTGGTCACATAACAGTCGTAGCGACGGGAGGCGTCTACATTATCGCTTGGTGGCTCCGGGAGTGCCGACACCATCACTACCGGAATGTCTTGCCATTCTGGGGTGGTACGGATAACCTCCAGAACCTCCCACCCAGACAGGTCAGGCATCTTTATATCCAGCAGGATCAGGTCTGGGGTCAGAGTATGGAGTGCCGCCAGAACCTGGCGACCATTTCTTACTACAGTGACATCATAGCCCGCATCCCCCAGAACATACTGATATACTTCACGTATGACTGGGTCGTCGTCTGCAGCGATAAGACATTGGCTCATAGTCAACCTCATCAGCTATGGATAGATGTTAAGTTTACTATTTCTTGAGGCTACATTGAGGTATGTATACCCTATGTAACAAAAATATAAACAACAAAGCGCACTCCAGATCTCCCGCGCGGGAGTGGCCGCTGCCCTTCACTTACCGCCTCTCAATCCGTTACTTGTCAACCACAATGAATTATGATATAATGTAAATAATAGGTAACATAAGCCAGTGGCTATCCATTATGGGGGGATAAGCCGCAGAGTAGTTACTCCCATCCCCCCCTTCATTCATCTGACTTTGTTGTGCATTGGCATTGGTGTTCTCCTAACACTGTACGCCAGTCTGATGAGAAGTACGGACAGGTTAGCTGGCGCTCGCCCACGCCCAGGGAGGGACCTACGCAGTGCTGAGCAGACAGGTGACGTGGGAAGCTGGTCAGTGGTGGGACTCCTTGTCGGTGGCTGCTAAAGTGATAGTTGCGGCTACTGCCGTCAGTGTAGTGGTCGCCCTATTCGTGTGGATTTATGCTGCCTACTCCATCCCTTCGCTCGCTTCTCAACCTGATTCCGGGACGAATGAGGTAGCCTCTGTTTCCTCCTCACTGCACCACTTGCTTTCTCTTCCCCTCCCCGGAACCCGTCAGCGCAGCCAGCTTGAGGCCGCCGACAACCTGTCCCATGCCTTAGAAGCCTTTGACAATATCGCTACTGCTAATGTGGTGTTTGCCCAGCCATACTCACAATCGCCGGCCTCGGCGGCCCCTCCCCGGTTGTCAGTACAGCTCCACTTCTCCTCCTCCACTGCCACTACCAAGGGGATACAGAATATAGTAACCTTTCTTCTCCACACCGTGCCCGACCTACAACCACAGGACTTATTGATAGCTGACAGCTCTGGCCGCCTCCTCTTTGCTCACGGTCAGGTAAATCCCCCTCTAACCCCACAGCCCATAGCTGCCAGTGAAGCTATACCCGCCCCAGCAACTACGACGTCTGGGCCATCACTTTCCTGGCTGCTCCTAATTTCCCTATCTGCAGCCGCATTACTTGCTATCTTATTGTATATTGGACTCAGCCGCCGACGCCGAGCCAGTCAATCGGCTCCAGTATCTGACATTATCTTCCGCTCCGAGTCGGCGGGGCCATCGCCATCTTCATTTGCCTTCTTAGCGCAACTCAGTGCCCCCCAGATTATTGCCCTGCTCGGCGACGAACGTCCCCAGGTAGCCGACCTGGTCACTCATTACCTACCTGAGAACGATATGGTTGACCAGGTACGGCGTACGCTGAACCTCTCCCCTACCGACCCGGCTCCATCCCAGCGCCCAGTCCGCGAGGACGTATTGAACTCGGTAAGTGCGGCCCTGCAGGCCAAGTTGTCAGCCTTAGACACTGCTGATGAGAGTCCGGCCCCGGTAGCCCAGACTACTTCCGGTGGTGATAACAATGACTAACCGACTGCTGAAGAAGACAGCCTTAGACCAAGCGGGAGTGTTGGTGCGCCCGGTGCAACTGGCGGCTAACCCTCAGTCCCCCGCCCATCCTGCCCCACCCAGTCCACATCCACAGCCCTCTTCCTCCAACCCACCCACCACCCAAATCTCAGAAGCAGAGCGTTTGGAGAATTTGGCGCACGACCTCATCACCCAACTGGCCCATGATAAAGAGCGACTGCTTGAAGAGCTACAGCCGCAGGTGGTGCGTCTATCTATTGCCATCGCCCGCCGGATTGTGGAAGCCGAAATCCGCCAGGACCGTCGCATTGTCCAGCGGACGGTGCGCGCCGCTCTGAAAGAACTCGCTTATGCTTCCGGGCTGCAGATACGCGTCCACCCTGACGACGAACCCCTGATCCAACAAATTGTGACTACTGACGAGGAGATTATGAGTAATTTCTCTCCGGTCACATTAGTACCCGATCCCAGCGTCCAGCGCGGCGGCTGTGTGGTAGAGGTAGAGAGTGAGCGGGGTACCATTGACGCCACCATATCAACTCAGTTCGTCCAACTTCAAAAATCTCTATTGGCTTACATTCAAGATTAGCACCTGTTAGGCGACGATGACCCCAACCGACCTCCTGATCAATCGGCAAATACAGCGGCTTAAAGACCTTGCCGTGCAGGTAGAATCGGCCAGTCGCTTTCAGCGGGTCGGCACGGTCACTGAGGTCTCCGGTCTGGCTATTGTCGCTCAGGGGCCACCGGCTCAAATTGGTGAGGTCTGTACCTTGCAGCCACCTGACGGCGCACCTATTTCCGCCCAGGTAGTAGCCTTTCGCGACAAACACACCGTGTTGCTGCCCTTTGACTCACTGCGGGGCATTGAACCAGGCTGCCGAGTTGTAGCCAGCGGCGAGCCGCTGCAGATCGGGGTGGGGCCTCAGTTGCTGGGCCGCGTGGTAGACTGCTTTGGTCATCCGCTCGATGAGAAAGGGCCCCTCGCAACACAAATGCGTCGCCCACTTCACCACGCTCCTCCCCATCCCCTTCACCGCCGTCGGGTTACCGAGCCTTTGTGGGTCGGCGTCCGGGCCATAGACGGCCTGCTGACCTGCTGCGTGGGCCAGCGGCTGGGGATTTTCTCCGGAGCTGGCGTAGGTAAGAGCGTTCTGTTAGGGATGATTGCCCGCCACACCAGTGCCGATGTCAACATCATCGCCCTGGTAGGTGAGCGTGGCCGTGAGGTCCTTGACTTCCTCCAGCGTCACCTAAGTGACGGTCTGGAACGTTCGGTAGTGGTAGTGACCACCTCTGACCAACCCCCCCTGCTGCGCCTGCATGCTGGTCTGGCGGCCACTGCCATTGCCGAGTATTTCCGGGATCAGGGTGCTGATGTCCTGTTAATGATGGATTCACTGACCCGCCTGGCCCGGGCTCAGCGAGAGATAGGGCTGGCAGCCGGGGAGATGCCCACCACCGGCGGCTATCCTCCTTCCTTGCACGTCGTCCTGCCCCAGCTACTTGAACGCGCCGGCGCCACTCGGCAGGGCAGTATCACCGGCCTGTACGCCGTATTAGTGGAGCACGACGATATGCAGGATCCCGTGGCCGACACCGTCAATGCCATCCTGGACGGGCGCATCGTGTTGTCTCGCCAGCTCGCCGAGTCTGGCCACTATCCCGCCATTGATATCGCTGCCTCTGTTTCTCGGCTGATGAACGAGGTCGTCGGAAAGGACCACCGCCAGGCCGCTGCCCAGTTCAGAGCGCTGTTAGCTGCTTATAGCGAGGTCAAGGATTTGATAAATGTCGGCGCCTACACTCCTGGCAGTGACCCTGATGTTGACCGAGCCGTCTCCCTGTACGATGAAATGAAAGCCTTTCTCCGTCAAACTCCCGAAGAGTATGCTCCCCCCTCCCAGACCCAACAGTCGCTGGTGGAGTTGATGAACAAGTAGTTCCCAATAAACAATCAATGACCAATCGCTACCAACGATTAGACAATGTTCTAAGCTACCGCCTCAGGTGCGAGCGACTCTACCAGCGGCGGGCAGCCATCTGTCGGCGCTGGCTGCAGGCTGTTCAGGGACGGTTGCTCCAGTTGCGTCAAACAGTTGATCAGGTGCGAGTTAAACAGCCGCCTTCAGGGCAAGCTTACGCCCACTGGTATCAGGACCAGCAGTCTTATCTACGGGCCTTACACACCCAGATTGCCCGGCTCCAGCACCTGCGCATTAGGTTGCAGCACCGGCTGCAGCGCCGCCAATCTCAGCTAACAGTAGCTGCTCAGTACCGTCGCGCCACCGAAACCGCCCTGGCCCGCGTTGGTGGGGAGGTCACTCGCGACGCTACGCAGAATAAAGACAAGGAGTTTACTCAGTTGGTCCAGCTCAAATTTACCGACCAGAAGTCTGGTTCCGATGCTGCTATCACCTGAAGCCAAATGTCAACCAGTCCACTTCCCCACCCCGGCGGAGCTAAGCGCTG
>JALGTV010000168.1 GCA_029821215.1 Candidatus Zipacnadia bacterium
GGCGAGCATGTAGGTCTTCAGCTTCACAGACATTTCACTGTAATTAGTGGCGGCGATGTGACATTTGGCGGAGGTAGTGTAACTAAGAATTCCCCTACTAGCACCAAGTTCGTTGGCTACGAGTCAGACATCACTGAAACGGAATTGCTGGTTATATTGAAGGAAAATGAGCAAGTTCAGAGCGTTGGCGAAGGCGAGGAAGTCCAGGTAGTGCTGGAGAAGACGCCCTTCTATGCCGAATGCGGTGGTCAAGTCGCTGACACCGGGAAGATAGTCGGTCCCGAGGGGCTCTTTGAGGTTAACGACGTTCAGCCGCTCGGGGATTGGATATTACACAATGGACAGGTGGTACGCGGTCGGTTCCAGATTGGACAGACGGTAACAGCAGAGATAGATAGTCAGCGGCGGGCAGCCATCAAACGCCATCACACCGCTACCCACCTACTGCAGGCGGCGCTGCGTCAGTTCCTGGGTGAGCACGTCAGTCAGGCTGGCTCACTGGTCGCCCCTGATCGGTGTCGCTTTGACTTTACCCACCACCAGCCCATTGACGCTGACACTCTGCGCCAGGTGGAAGAACAGGTTAATGAGTGGATTATGGCTGATCTGTCGGTGGTCTGCGAGGATGGTGTGCCGCTGGAGCAGGCCCAGGCTGAAGGCGCTATTGCTCTGTTCGGTGAGAAGTATGGCGAGACGGTTCGCGTCGTGCGCGTCCAAGATGTAAGCATCGAACTCTGCGCCGGTACACACTGTGCTCATACCGGCGAGATCGGCTCGTTCCGCATCACTGGCGAAAGCAGTATTGCCGCCGGCACCCGCCGCATTGAAGCCGTTGCCGGTCTGGCGGCGCTCCACCACAGCCAGAGCCTTGAAGACAGCTTGCAGCAAGTAGTTCGCGAACTGAACTGCCCGCCCGAACAACTGCCCCGGCGGCTGGCGGCCTTGCAGGAGCAGATTCGCGATTTGCAGGACCAACTCCAGGCGGCTCGCCAAATGCAGGCGGCTACTAATATTGACGAGATGATTGCCGACGCCGAACTCATCGGCGATGTGCAGCTTATTACCCACCAACTTGATTCCACCGACACTGAAATCCTGGGGAACTTAGCTGACCAACTGGCAGACAAGGCCCCTGATGCGGTCATCTTCCTGGCCGGTCGTGAGGGTGATGGCGCGGCGTTTGTCTGTAAGGTCGCCGAGAGTCTGACTAAGCAGGGCCTCAGCGCCGGAGATATAGTCAAGGCGGCGGCGACCGCTGCCGGGGGCGGTGGCGGTGGACAGCCTCATTTTGCTCAAGGTGGAGGACGGGCCAGCGCCATTGCCGAGGCGCTTGCCGCTGCCCGTCGGGTCGTAGCAGAGACTACCAGCCAGGAGCCGGAGTAAATGAGTATCCTGGCCCTGGATGTAGGCGAAAAGCGCATCGGAATTGCCATCAGTGACCAGGCTGGCAATATCGCTCTGCCCCTGAAGACGCTGGTGCGCGGCGACTGTTTGGACAAGGACCTGCGTCAATTGGCCGCCATTGCCCGCGATCGGCAGGCCCAGAGGATTGTAGTGGGGCTGCCCACCAGTCTCAGTGGCCAGCCCGGGCCCGCCGCCCAGCAGATGACCGATTTTGCCGAGGCTTTGGACCAGGTTACATCCGCCGAAGTGGTATTGTGGGACGAGCGCCTCACCACAGTCATTGCCGAGAAGACCATGATTGCCGCTGAGGCCAAGCGCCACCAGCGCCGCCAACATATTGATAAGGTAGCCGCCACCCTAATTCTGCAGAATTATCTGGACGCACATAGCGATGATTACGGCTCCCAGGAGCACCCATCACCATAATTGGCTGCCGATACTGGTGCCACTGGTCGCGGTGGTGGCGGTGCTGCTCCTGGCCACCGTCTACACCTGGTCCCTGCGGCCCCCCCACTCTCCTGCCAACACCAATACTCAGATTATCCATATTCAACCAGGCATGGGATTGGGAGACATTGCTGCTGCCTTAGCCAGGGCTGGCTATCTGCGTTCCCCCCTGACCTTTCAGATATACGCCCTGCTGCATGGCCAGGCCCACCGGCTCCAGAGCGGATACTACCAACTATCCTCAGATATGTCCGTACCGCAGATCATTGACCTGCTATCTGAAGGTCGTCAGGCGGTAGCCACCCTAACCGTGCCCGAGGGGCTAACTCTGGCGGAAGTGGCGGTTCTATCCCATAAGGTTTTGTTTACCGATCCCGAGCAGTTCCGCGCCGCCGCCACGGCACAAGCTGTTGAGGAAAATTTGGAGATAAAGCTGTCATCCTCGGCTAATTCGGCCGAAGGCTATCTGTTCCCCGAAACATATCAGTTTCAGGTGGGGGTTGAGCCGCAACGGATTGTGGCCCGAATGATAGAGGAGTTTCGCACTCGCTTCGTGGCTCCTTTATGGCAGGCGACGCCGCCAGCGCAGCGTTGGGGCAGCCTGCACGAGGTGGTTACCCTGGCATCTCTAATTGAAGAAGAGGCTCAAGTGGACAAGGAGCGGCCCCTGATTGGTGGGGTACTGCTCAACCGCCTGCGGGCGGGGATGAAGCTGCAATGTGACGCGACCGTCCAGTATGCCCTGCCCGAGCATAAGGGGGGGCTAACCCATGAAGACTTGAAGATTCAGTCTCCTTACAATACTTATCTGCACCAGGGTTTGCCCCCTGGTCCGATATCCAATCCCGGGCTGGCCTCGCTGCAGGCGGCGCTGAAGCCGGCCACCACTGGGTATATGTACTATGTAGCTCGCGGGGATGGCACCCACATCTTTTCTCAAACGTACGAAGAGCATCAGGCTGCCATCCGCAGAATTCGCGGCACAGGAGCAAGGTAAGCATTGATAGAAAAGCTTTGTCCCAACCAGATTGCTCAGCGGTTGGAATATATTGACCAGCAGGCTCTAACCGAGCAGGGAATTCGCGGGTTGGTTATTGATGTGGACAACACCCTGACCCGGTGGCAGGCTTACGACATTGCTCCGCAGCGGCTACACTGGATACAGCAGGCCAAGGAGCGGTTTGCCATCTGCCTGCTGTCCAATTCAGTTAGGCGCGAGCGTATTACTGAGCTGGGCCAGCGCCTCGCCATACCGGCTGTAGGGCGGTTTCTGCTGGGGCGTAAGCCCTTTGCTGGTGGGTTTCAGGATGCTATGCGCCATACTGGCACCAGCCCGGAGCACACCGCTATGATTGGTGACCAGTTGCTGGCCGATATACTGGGCGGCAACCGGCTGGGCATGTACACTATTCTGGTCAGGCCCCTATCTACCCACGAGTTCTTTCTGACTCGCCTCAATCGCCCATTTGAGGCCTGGTGCCTGGCTCGCTTGCAACAAAGAGGGCTCTTACCTCAAGTAGTTGGGGCAGATGATCATGAAAGCTGAGACTGCTGTTGACATCAATGGGAGCACCCAGATTGTCGGGGTGATAGGCTGGCCAGTCGCTCACAGCCTCTCACCTCCGATGCATAATGCTGCCTTCCGTCATCTGGGGCTTAATTGGGCTTATGTACCTTTCGCTGTCCCGCCGCATTTGGTTGTCGAGGCTATACAGGGCTTCCGTGGCCTGCAGATGAGGGGCCTTAATGTGACTATTCCCCACAAGACGGCGGTGGTGGAGTATCTGGATGAAGTTTCCGAAACCGCCCAAATATTGGGGGCAGTCAATACCATAGTCAACACTGAAGGTCACCTGACCGGTCACAATACCGATGGGCCCGGTTTTCTGCGCTCACTCGCCGAGCAAGACGAGCAGGTAGTAGACAAGAAGGTAGTTATCAT
>JALGTV010000169.1 GCA_029821215.1 Candidatus Zipacnadia bacterium
CGGGCGGGCCTGTTCGCTGTGGCCGATGAGTTTTGGTCTGGCCTGCTGTGCCATTGAGATGATGGCCACCGGTGCCAGCCGCTGGGATCTGGACCGCTTTGGCATCATTTTCCGCGGTACCCCCCGCCAGGCGGATGCGATGATCGTTGCCGGTACCGTGACTCTGAAGATGGCCCCGATTCTGGAGCGACTTTACCATCAGATGCCTGAGCCTCGGTACGTCGTGGCTCTGGGCAACTGTGCAATCAGCGGCGGGCGCTTCTACCAGCATGCTTACAGTGTGGTTAAGGGCGTGGACCGTATTGTACCGGTGGACATATATATCCCGGGTTGCCCCCCGCGGCCTACAGTGTGGTTAAGGGCGTGGACCGTATTGTACCGGTGGACATATATATCCCGGGTTGCCCCCCGCGGCCTGAATCACTGATAGACGGGCTGCGCAAACTCCACGACCTTATCCGGACTGAGTCGGTGGCCGACGGCCCCTACCGTGAGGGGGAGCGTCCTGACTTTCATCTGCGCCCCCGTGAGCTATCATGACCGACAATCAGCCCGCTAACAATAATCAACATTTGCTGAAGGAGCCGCTGCCGCCGGAGCTACAGCAGGTCCTGGAAGGTCTTATGACCGCCGGTAGCGCCGGGCCGGAGGGTGTGGAGATAGTTACCAGTCCTGAACATATTATTCAGGTGCTGACAGCTCTTAAAGAAAAAGCCGTCACGCCCTACAATATGCTCACCGACATCTGCGGGGTAGACCTGGGGGATGACCTGCAAGTTGTGTACCGACTATACCAACGTTATTCAGCGGCGGCAGCGGTGATTAAAGTAACAGTGCCGCGGGCAACACCCCGGCTGCCCACGGCCACGGGATTATGGAAGATAGCCGCGTGGCCGGAACGCGAAATCGCCGAGATGTTCGGCATCACGTTTGAGGATCACCCTGACCCGCGCCATCTGCTGCTGCCCGACGATTTTGAGGGTTACCCGTTACGCAAGGATTACCAGTACCCTGAAGACCATCCCTATCTGAAGCCCGACCCGACGCGCGAGGAACTGGGGGCCGATGAGTCCGAAGAGGCTGAAGGCACTGATGAGTTCACTCAGGCAGATGATACGGGCCAACCAGACTAATCGCGTAGCGCGGGTTATGGACTAAGACCAATCGCGCAGGGCGGGTTGGAGAATAAGACCAATCGCGTAGCGCAGGGTATGGAGTAAGACCAATCGCGTAGCGTAGGTTGGGGAATAAGACTAATCGCGTAGCGCAGGTTATGAAGTAAGACCAATCGCGTAGCGCAGGGTATGGAGTAAGACCAATCGCGTAGCGCAGGTTCTCAACCTGCGCCTGAGGGCATCAATGGAATTTCGTGGCCGAAAAGTTGAGACTGGCATTCACTTCGTTACTTTTACAACAGTAGGTAGAAAAGACATTTTTGTGAACCAGAGAGCATGTGAGTTATTACTACACCATTTGAAAGAGGGAGAGCGGTTGGGCCATTATGCGCTTTTGGCTTGGGTGTGATTTGAGTTCTGCAATAAAGGGCATTAAGGGCAGTTTCGCCCGGAAATGGAATGCCGAACAATGTTCTCGCGGTGCAGTGTGGCAGGAATCGTTCTATGAACACGAAGTGCGGAATGAAGCGGACTTATTGGAAAAGGTTCGGTATATTCATGGAAATCCGGTAATGGCATCAATAGTACAAGTTCCCCGCGAGTATCGGTGGGTGAGTGTCAATGAGTTTCCCAACAAGTTTAGAAAGTTGTTTGGTACAGATATGAGCGGGGTTAGAGAACCCCGCCTACGCGACGAGAGGATCGGGTTACCCGAAGATGTGGCAGACGACAACGCATAGTAGTCGCGCAGCGTAGGTTATGGAGTAAGACTAATCGCGTAGCGCAGGTTATGGAGTAAGACCAATCGCGTAGCGTAGTTATGGAGTAAGACTAATCGCGTAGCGTAGGTTGGGGAATAAGACTAATCGCGTAGCGCAGGTTATGGAGTAAGACCAATCGCGTAGCGTAGGTTATGGAGTAAGACCAATCGCGTAGCGTAGGTTATGGAGTAAGACTAATCGCGTAGCGTAGGTTGGGGAATAAGACTAATCGCGTAGCGCAGGTTGGGGAATAAGACTAATCGCGTAGCGCAGGTTCTCAACCTGCGCCCTGTCAATAAGAGGATACGATAGGACTCAGGACTATAACGGAATCATGACCACTGAAACCCGAACGCGAACCGAAGAACTGACCATCAATATGGGCCCCCAGCACCCATCCACGCACGGGGTGCTGCGGCTGGTGCTTACCGTGGACGGGGAGCGAGTGGTGGAGGTTGTGCCTCATATCGGCTATCTGCACAGTTCTATGGAGAAGATTGCCGAACACCTGACGTACCAGCAATACCTGCCCTATGCTGACCGCTATGACTACCTGAATGCGATGGGCAACGAGCTGGCCTATGTGATGGCGGTGGAGAAGCTGTTGGGCATCCAGCCTACACCTCGCTGCCAGTACATTCGGGTAATGATGGCCGAGATGAACAGAATTGCCTCCCACTTGGTCTATTTTGGGACCCTGGGCAACGATGTGGGTGCGATCTCGGTTTTCCTGTATTGCTTCCGCGAGCGCGAAGCGCTGCTTGACCTGTTTGAGGCAGTAAGTGGCCAGCGGATGTTATACCATTATTTCCGCATCGGGGGCCTGCGCAACGATTTGCCCGATGATTTTTGCGATGGCCTGGCCCAGTTTCTGGATTATTTCCCTTCCCGCATTGATGAATATGATCGCCTGCTCACTAAGAACCGCATCTTCCGCAGTCGCATGGAAGGCGTGGGGTACCTAAGCCCCGAGGATGCGCTGAGTTTCGGGGTCACGGGGCCGTGCGTGCGTGGCTCAGGTGTTGATTATGACATCCGCCGAGCCGATGCCTATTATATATATCCCCAGCTTGAGTTTGATGTCCCCGTCTTTGCGGAGGGCGACGCTATGGCTCGCCACTTGGTCCGCCAGGAAGAGATGCGGCAGAGCGTGCGTATCTTACAGCAGTGCGTGGAGAAGCTGCCGAGGGGCGAAGTCAATGTTAAAGTACCGCGGCGCATCAAGCCTGACCCCGGTGAGACTTATGCCCGGGTAGAGTCGCCCCGGGGTGAGCTGGGCTGCTACCTTATCAGCGACGGCACCGAGAAGCCCTACCGGTTGCACTGGCGGGCCCCGTCTTTTCACAACATGCAGGCCTACCCGGTGATGTGTAAGGACGCCTGGATTGCCGACATGGTGGCGATTCTGGGCAGTATTGATATTGTGCTGGCCGATATTGACAGGTAGAGACCACTGTACAGGACTATGTCAGTATTATCTGCAATTACAACCTGGCTGCGAGATGCTCTGGAGGGAATCTGCCAGCGTTATGGCATTCCCCTCCTGGCTGTGGATATATTGGCCTGGCTGACTGCCGCTGTCTCAGTAATTGCCCTCGTACTTCTGATTGTGCTGTTCTTTGTCTACCTGGAGCGCAAAGTTAGCGGCTATGTCCAGACTCGCCTCGGGCCGATGAGGGTAGGACCAATCGGCCTTTTCCAGACGCCGATGGATGCTCTGAAACTGTTGCTGAAGGAGGACATTGTCCCGCGCGGCGCTGATAAGATTCTCCATACGCTGGGACCGGTACTATTCTTCGTCGCCGCCATGCTAGGTTATGTGGTAATACCGTGGGATGCCAAGGCCACTATCGCCCGGCACGTGGACCTTAATATCGGTATCCTGTATGTGACCGCCGTCGCCTCGGTAGGCATCATCGGGCTGATTATGGCCGGCTGGGGCTCCAACAATAAGTGGTCACTGCTGGGCGCGATGCGCAGCGCCGCCCAGATGATTAGTTACGAGGTGCCTATGCTGCTGGCTATTATCTGTGTGGTGATGCAGGCCCAGTCTTTGTCACTGGGCCAGATTGTCAACAGTCAGCAGGGCACCTGGCTGCTGGGCTGGTATTGCTGGCGGCCGTGGCTGTGGCTGCCGCTGATACTTTTCTTTATCGCCGCCACCGCGGAAGTCAATCGCGTCCCGTTCGACATCCCCGAGGCGGAGAGCGAACTGGTGGCTGGCTACCATACCGAGTATTCGGGAATGAAATTCGGCCTGTTTTTCCTGACCGAATTTGCTAATGTCTTCATTGTGGGCTTGGTCGGCGCAACGCTGTTCTTTGGTGGGTGGCTTTCGCCCTTCGGTAATCCCGACCCGCTGCATATTCCCGGCTTCTTCTGGCTGATGGCCAAAGCCTTGGCGATTGTGATATTTCTGATGTGGGTGCGCTGGACTCTGCCGCGCCTGCGGGTAGATCAGCTTATGGCTCTGGCCTGGAAGCTGCTGATACCCGCTGGCTTCCTGGCGATCTTTATTGTGGCGGTAGTGTTACTGTACGTATGACAGGGAATCAGGGAATCAGGGGTTCAGGGATTCGGGGGGTCAGGGAAACAGGGAACAGGAGAAACCGTGACCCGTTTGCCGTTGCCGAGTGCCAAGCACCAAATAATCGCGTAGCGCAGGTTCTTAACCTGCGCGGACTGGTGCGACGAGGTTGCCCTTCGGCTTTGCTAGGGGCGGTGAGTCTGCCGAACCGGAGAACCTCGCCTACGCGATAGAACTGTAGTCGAGCCGGCTACTATGGCTGAATACTAATGACCAGAGGCAGGCAGAGACTAGAACCAACGTTCGCCAATTTGCTGCTTATCGTGCTGGAGGGTGCGTGGAGCATTGTAGTGGGTTTATCCGTGACCTTCATCAATTTCTGGCGCAAGAAGGTCACCGACCGCTACCCGCACCGCGATCCCAATCGCAACTGGCAGCCCCGGCCTGGCTATCGGGGCGACTTCGCCTTGATTACCGATAAGGAAACCGGCAAGCTGCGTTGCATCGCCTGCCAGCAGTGCCAGAAGATCTGCCCGGATCAGTGCATCCTGGTAGTACCCGAGGGCAAAGGCAAAGAGCGCCATCCCACCGAATTCTATATTGATGCGGGTTTGTGTATGTACTGCTGGCTGTGCGTGGAGGTCTGCCCGGCTGATGCCATCACTATGACACCCGACTACGAAACCGCCACCGACAACCCGCGTAAGCTAATACGCGATTTAGACTATCTTCGCGGAGGAGTAGTCAAAGCGAGCGGGTAGCAGCCCGCCAGAGGTGCCTTTATTATGTCACGTGTAGATATTTGCCAAACAATCCAACGCATCGGGGCATTCGCAGATCAGTTCGCCGAAGTTGGCAGCCCAGTGCCGGCGGAAGGAGCCGAGCCAGCTCGCTGTGACTGGTGGCCGGCTTTAAAATTCTGGCTCGGTTGTTCCTTTATGCGTCGCCGTACGTATAAAGCGTCCCTACGTTCTATGGGACAAGCCGTTCAAGCGCTCGCCGACGTGCTAGGCGACGGCAGTCGTGCACAAGCCCAGGATGTGCAACAAGCAGTGGAATCTGGTTGGCTGGACTGGCGAAAGAATTCCGATGCCGCTGAACCCATTCTCGCCGGACTGGTGGAACAAGGCGTGAACAATAGCCGAGATCGCCAAATGGTCGCCGACAGTCTCGTCTTCGTGTCCAACCTCCCAGACTTGAATATCGTGGCTTGGGCGATCCACGAAATAGAACACCACAGACTTGCTGATGCTCATAAAGAACTTCTTGATCAGATACGGTGGGTCGGGCGAAAAATAGCGAGTTTATTCTTGTGAGAAGTGGTGGATGTTTACGGTCTGGGTGCTCATTGTGAAGAAACAGACTATGTGTATCTATTTCCGGTCGACACTTGGGTAGAGCGTATATGTGTCAAACTCGTGATAAAAGCGTGCTTAGAGTGCCAGGTATCCCCTTTGAGTTTCAATCAAGGTGCATGGGTACTGGGGTTTAAGCAAGGCGAAGCAGGGATTAACCGCCTTTTGCAGGACGAAGAATGACCGCGGAAATATGGTTCAATGATTTTGCGTTTTATTTGGTAGCGGCGATTATCCTGCTCTCGGCGCTGGGGGTAATTCTTGCCCGCCGAGTGATGCACGCGGCCCTGTGCTGTGCCTGCTGCCGTGTCTACTGGGAATTGCGGCGCTATACGGGTTGCTGGGCGGACATTTGCTCGTGGCGATTCAGACCCTGGTCTACGCTGGCGCAATTACCGTCCTGATTCTATTTGCGGTGCTGATGCTCCAGCGCATTGTCAAGGGCGGGCTCCTGGCCGGTAGTCAGCATCTGCTGGCGGGAGTGGTCGGAGCCGGAATGATGAGCGGCATAATTATGATTGGCATCATTCTCACCGGGTTTAGGCCGTTGCTGCGCCCGACCCAGGCCTCTCAATTCGCCGGTGACAACGTGCCGATGATTGGCGAGCTGTTCCTGACCAAGTACCTGCTGCCCTTTGAAGCCATTTCTATTGTGCTGTTGGTGGCGATGATTGGTGCTATTATCCTGGCGCGAAAGGAGCCGGAGGAATAATGCCCTTTAAGCTGCCCGCTCTCCCGCCAGCGCCGGAAATCTATCTGCCCTCTATTCACGTGGGCCTGAGTCACTATCTGCTGCTGGCGGCGATACTGTTTGGCATGGGCTTGTTTGCAGTTATCACCCGCCGCCACGCGGTAGCAGTGCTGCTGGGCATTGAGCTGATGCTGAATGCCGCCAATATCAACCTGGTGGCCTTCAGCCACTATCTAAGTCCGCGCAGCAGCTTCGGTGAGGTGCTGTACAATACGGTTCTGGATGGGCAGATTTTTGCACTCATAGTCATCGCTCTGGCCGCCTGCGAAGCAGCCGTCGGCCTGGCTATCATTCCTGGCTCTTTATCGCAATTTAGGCGTAGTCAATCCGGACGAAGTCCAAAAGCTCAAGTGGTGATGATCAGGGAACTGGGGACTGGGAACAGGGAACGGGGGATGGCAACGGCGAAACAATCGGAGGAATTTAGGTGAACCCGGTAGGGACAACATACCGTACACTCGACGCCTGGCAAAAAGCCTGTGACTTAGTGGTTGATGTTTATCAGATCACACGGGTATTCCCTGACGATGAGAGGTTTGGACTTGTACAGCAGATGCGCCGGGCGGCTGTGTCCGTTCCAGCCAACCTGGCCGAAGGCTCCAGCCGTAGTAGCCGGAAGGATTATCGGCACTTTGTTGAGATTGCTGCTGGCTCGCTGCATGAACTGCGAACCTACTTGGAGCTAAGTCTTCGCCTTGGGTATTTAAGCGGCGATGATATGCGAAGACTCGACGCGGCCGCTGACCAGTTGGGAGCTATGTTATATGGTCTGGAGAAATCTCTGGAGAAACTCACGACCACTTAATGGGGGAACAACAACCGATTGGAGGTTAGAGTCAGGCTATTGTCGTTGCTGTTCCCAGAACCCAGAACCCAGAACCCAGAACCCAGTACCCTGAACCCCTGATGACTAACATAGCGTGGATAATACCAATATTGCCGTTAGCGGCCTGCGCAGTGCTGATATTCTTCGGCAGCAAGCTGCTGCGCCGCATGGGCGAGGCGGTTGGCTGGATAGGCGTGGCGGGCATTGCCGCCACTATACCGCTGACTATTGGCTGTGTGATTGATCTGCTGCGGGGCTTGCCGCCGGCCAGCGGCAGCATT
>JALGTV010000170.1 GCA_029821215.1 Candidatus Zipacnadia bacterium
TGGGGCAGGAAGGATATCGCCGCCGGATTGCGAAAACTACTTTCCGTACCCAACCGATTGCCCTGGGCATCAATAGCCAAAGCAGGATTAGCTATGCATGATATTGTCGTAGTCGGCAGCGCCACTGAAGATGTCTTTGTAAATATTGACCAGACCCGCATCATCCGCTGGGAGGATGAGCAGGCCTGCCAGGCCTTCCTGGCTCTGGAGTACGGGGCTAAGATTCCGGTTGATGAACTAATGATTGATACCGGTGGTGGCGCCACCAATACTGCTACTACATTTGCCCGCATGGGTATGAAGACGGCGGCGTTATGCAAGATAGGACACGACGCCCCCGGCCAGCAAGTTGTCCAGCGCCTCCAGCAGGAGAATGTAGATACTTCCCTGTTCATACGCACTGACCAGTTTAACACCGGCTTCTCGGTCATCATCAGCGGCTTCACCGGCGACCGGACAATCCTGGTCCATCGGGGAGCTGCCACCCAACTGCGCGACGAGGAGATACCCTGGGATGTTATCGCCCAGGCCCAGTGGATATTTGTGGGGTCAATGGCTGGCCCCGCCGCCTCCTTGTTCAACAAGTTGGCCATCTTTGCTGGGCAACATAATGTCAAGGTGGCTATCAACCCGGGTAGCACGCAACTCAAGCAGGGCATGGCGGGACTGCGCGACGCGCTCAAATACGTCACCGCTATGTTTGTAAACAAGCGAGAAGCCTACCAGTTGACGGGCGTAGAACCTGATCGGGGCCCCGCCGACGAGCGGCAGATGATGCGGATGTTATACGAAGCCGGGGTAGGCAATGTTGTGATAACCGCTGGGGCGGAGGGCTCCTATGGCTATGATGGGCAGCGCTACTTCACCATTCCGGCCTTCAGCAGCCAGGTCATTTCCACCGTCGGCGCCGGCGACGCCTATGCCGCCGCTTGTATAGTTGGGTTACACCACGGTCTGCCACTCAATGAAGCCATGCGTCTCGGGGCGGCCAATGCGGCCTCGGTAGTGGGCAAGTGGGGCGCTAAAGAAGGTATCCTCACCTGGCAGCAGACGCTGGACTTTATTGCCGACCACTCACCACCGCGACATACTACAGGAAACGAGGAGCGTTAAATGAACAAGATGGGAATACTGCTTGGATACTTAGGCGTAGGTCTGGCGGTAGGCATCCTGTCGGGACTGCTGGGTATTGGCGGTGGGGTACTTATGGTGCCTGCTATCGTCTACATCTGGAGTCGTTCTATGCAAATAGCAGTGGGCACATCGCTGGCGGTAATGATTCCTGGCGCGATAGCGGGTGTGCTGCGCCATCATTTTTCGTTTGGAAATGTTGACTTCCGGTTGGCCGGATTGCTGGCTATTGGTGCCATTGTCGGTAGCTATGCCATCGGTGCACCGCTGGCCAACTACCTGCCCGGTGCGGTCCTTAAAAAGATCTTCGGTGTGCTGTTGATGATTGTCGGGCTCAGAATGATAGGAGTCGGCGCCTGGCTGGGTAAGCTACTGGGCTTGCTACTCTAACCTCTTCCCCTTAGATTGAGTGGTGGTGGCCACGGCTTGCTGACGTGGCTGCTGAAGGGCCCCCCGGACGAATAATATAATAATAGTGGCCGCCATCAGCCCGGCTACACCTATTATGACCACCAAAGCTGCCTCCGGCTTATTAAAGTAGGTCTTGAGGACCAAAGAAGCCATAACGACCGTCAGCGCCACGGCGAAAGATATCCTGACGCCGACGCCCTGTACATACCGGGTAGCCAGACTGCCTATCTGAGCGCCCACAGCGCTTCCCATCAGAATATACAATGCCATCAGCAGATCAACATTGCCCTTCAGCGCATGGGTAAAAGACCCATAGGCCCCGGACATAACCAAAGCTATCATACTGGTGCCCACCGCTACCCGGGTCGGACAGCCGATGATGTAAACCAGCATCGGCACGCGCAGAAAACCTCCTCCCACCCCCATCAGTCCGATTACAGTACCAGCCAACAGGCCACTGGCCACGATTACCCAAAGTGATATGCTCTCCTGTCGTATCTTGCGAGGCTTTAACAGTGGGGCTACCTGCCAGTTCCGAATCCAACCTGCCAGGTCAATACCTAACTGATCCTGCTCTTCCTCCGGGCTACCGGCTATATCGGCGCCGGCGGCCCGCTGCTGACGGGCGGCCGCCAATTGTCGCAGCCGGCAAACACACTCCCACAAAGTGTAGGCGGCCATGGCTCCCAGGAGAATAATAAACAAGAGGCTGATTGCCGCATCGGCCCTCGCCCGTCCGAACGTCTTGATATGCTGGAGGATACGCGCCCCCATTTCCACGCCCACCATCTCGGCGGGTATCAGTGCCAGGGCCACGCGCCGGGAGATGTTGCCCAGTTTGCGGTGCCACGAAGCAGCCACCACCGCCAGGCCGACCACCTGGGTGGTGGTGGTGCCCACTGCAATGGGCATAGCCACGCCCAGGGCAAACAATGTCGGCGTAGTGATCCAACCGCCGCCCATCCCCCAAAAGCTCCCGCAGACCCCCACGGCAAAGCCTATCAGGATCAGGTGCCAGGCTACTATGTGAACCTCAGCAATGGGAAAATACACTGCCGCTACCTGCCCCCATCATTGTCATTTCGCAGAGAAGTGCTGATGCCCAGCCGACCGGCCAGCCAGTTACCTATCCCGGCGGCCACCAGTCCTACCAGCAGGACGCTGCCCAGGGTGACAACCGCATATATCACCCGGCTATTGTCATACCAATCTCTCAGGATGTCTACAATCTGCTCCATTGACTGGCACCTTCCCTGCTGTTATAGCAAAATCGCCCCGATAATCGCCGGTGACCCGGGGCGAGACAGACGTTAGTATCAAGCACTTTATAATGCTTGCTGCCCACCACCCCTTATTATAACGTCATTGCTCGGCTCGCCTCAACTCACTTGTTCAAGTACAGCAGCCGCAATGAGGGGGAGGTTGATTTCGTGGTGGCCGATTATGGTGATACCCTCCCCGCCCAGCTCATTAGCGCGGGCTACGGGATTAAGCGAGGGCCGATAGTGGCGGATAAAGTCCAGATTGACACCGGTAAAGCCGCCGACCGGATAATCCAGGTTGCGAGCCAGGGCCAGCGATTTCTCAATTATCAGCGGCAGGATCACCGCTGAACCAGCCAGCAATACTACGCCGCCCCCCTGGAGCTTGGCCACCTGGGCAGCAAAGATGCGGAAGTCGCGCATGGTCGCTGCCCCGATGGCCGCGCCTTGGGCTGAGGGATGCATGTGATTTATGTCGGTGCCCGGAGCCACATGGACCGTGGCCGGGATGCCCTGCTGGTGGGCCGCTGCTAAGATGCTAAGCTCAACATATGGCCCCCCACTGGCTGCGATGTTGCGCCCCATAGCCGCCCCGAGTCCTATTTGCTGCTCATAGGCTTCAGTTGCTGCCCGATTGACAAACTCGCTGGTCTCGCGGACCATCCCGAAGCGGCCTTCCTTAATACCGGCACCAACATCCTCCGAGGTCTTACCGGCCAGAGCTATTTCCACCTCATGAATACTGCCCGCTCCATTGGTGGCTACTGAGGTGAGTATGCCCTGTCGAATCAGTTGAATTATCACCGGCGACACCCCCACCTTGACCACATGAGCCCCATAGCAAAAAATCACCGGTAATTGCTGGTGATGCGCTTGCAGGATCGCCGCGATTACTCGCTTGATATCGGCGCCGGCCAGAATGTCAGGCAGCGA
>JALGTV010000171.1 GCA_029821215.1 Candidatus Zipacnadia bacterium
GCGGGGATCAAAGAGGGCAAGTATGCCCTGAAGTAGCCGCGCCTGTTATATCGTCGTTTCGTGGCCAACCAAGTTAGCCTGGTGTTGTTTATGTTGGCCTACAACCCGGGTAATATGACCGCCAAGAGGGCTGCAAATACACACTTGGTGGACAAATGGCTACACCGCAGAGGAATTGTTGGCTCGCTCGTCGAAATAACAAGTCTCAGTCAAGTGTATTCAGACTGGGATCAGGAGGTTGAGCCATGTTTAGGACCATCAAGGTGGCTGCCATTTCACTAAAACCTACGCCCTGGGACAAAGCTGGCAATGCGGATAAAATGGAGGCGTTCATTCGTCAAGCAGCAGCGGAGCACCTGGAGTTAATCGTCCTGCCCGAAGGCATTATAGAAGGCTATTTGGTGAACGAGGTAATCAAGGATCCGGTAAAGGCCCCCGACTTTATGGAGGTGGCCGAACCCATTGATGGTTCCTACATCACCCGCTTTCAGGCACTGGCGCGCGAGCTGGGCGTCTGTCTGTGTTTCGGTTTTGCGGAACGTATCGGCGAGGAAGCCTACAATGCGGCGATCTTTGTGGACGACAAGGGAAACCTGTGCGGGAAGCACCATAAGACCCGTTTCGCCGAAGGCTATCATCCGAGCTGGTATTTTAACCGTCTGGGAAGAAAGATTCGAGCCTTCGATACCCCGCTGGGTAGATGTGGTATTATGATTTGTAGCGAACGTTGGGAACCGGTCATTGCTCGCACTCTGGTCCTGGATGGAGCCCAGTTCCTTCTAATCCCCACCTATGGTGACAAGCAGCGCATCCAAAACGAGGCGGTCCTGGCGCGGAGCCGGGAGAATGGTGTGCCCATCGTGGAGGCTAATGTGGGCATGAATCTGATAATCAGTAAGGGCGAAATCGTCGGCTACAAATGGGGAGCCAATCGCATAACTGTGGCCGAAATCGATATCCCGGTTCTCCCTTCCCACCAGAATGCCCGGGCATCGGAACAACACTACTTAGCTCAACAGGATTCGTTCCATTCTCGCCAGCTTCAATCCCTTTCCACTCTCATAGGGCAAGACATATCATTGCCACCTTGATGTACCAGTTCTGCCTCCGCCGCCCGACAGATGAAGATAGCGCGGCAACCCAATTCAATAGGAATTGACTCCAGCTCGTCGGCGTATCATTCTGGACGTGGATAGCTCCGCGAGCCCCGTGCATGGCCAGCAGGAGGTGTCTTCTTACAATGGGCATCTTAGGCGTGTTTGCTATCATCCGGCTGTCGCGGCTGTATTGCCGGCTTTTTCTCCGGGTACCAGGGAATATCCGCCGGTACAGAATAATGTTCAAGTACTACCGACGATTCCAACAGCCTGGCCAGTTGGCATCAAGCTCCCCCTGGTATAATGTATGACTAACTTTTGGAACAGTCTCTTATGGGAGGTTTTGCTACCATATGTCACGTGAGAATGCCACTTTCTATTATGGTGCTCAATACTATCGCCCGCCCAATCCACCCCGGTCTCAGCATAGGTTTCATCTGGAAAGAATAAAGCAAGAACTTGGTTTTAATCTCGTGAAGCTTAGGATCCAGTGGAATAGCGTTGAGCGAAAACCCGGCGACTACGACATCGCCGAATATGATGAGATATTTGATATTTGTGATGCCATCGGTCTGGGGGTACTGGCCGAGATTAACCTGGAAACCGCACCATACTGGCTGGAGCGGGCACACCCCGAGGCACGATATGTCAGCGCTAATGGGCATCCGGTGGAGCTTGGTCCCTATGACGCCACTCAGCACGGTGGATACCCAGGACTTTGCTTCCATAATGCCGTCGTTGAAAGAGAGGCTCGCAGGTATCTTCAATTCCTGATTGGCCACATCAAAACCAGGCAAAGCCTGCAAGGTTACGACTGCTGGAACGAACCTCACTTGGAACCCGCCTGGATATGTGACTATTGGGGGAATCTGGGCGACCGACTCTATTGCTACTGTGAGGCTTCGCGGGCCGAGTTCCGCCAATGGCTTCAGCACAAATACGGAAGCGTGGCGGCAGTCAATAGTGCGTGGGGCCGAAACTACGTTGAATTTGAAGATATAAACCCACCTTCACGACATGGCACTTACGCTGACTGGCTTGATTGGATCAGGTTCTGGTTTGACTCTTTAGCTGCGCATATGAAATGGCGCTATGACGTCATCAAGAGCTGTGACCCTGAGCGATTCGTCATGAGCCATTCTGGCGCTGTTCCCCCGGTGCTGGCGCGGGCAAATGCTTTCATTAACAATTGGGCGCTGGCCAAGCCCGTTGATAAGTGGGGAACGTCTTTCGCACCCAAGGGGCATAATTGGGACCTGGGCACTTGTGCTGCTACGATGGACCTGACCCGGTCGGCCGCCGGTGGCAAGGAGTTTTGGATAAGTGAAATGACCGGGGGCAGCGTATATACTGGTACGGGAGGACTCGGGGGAGGCGGACTCGGCGGAGCGGGTTTCGCTAAGACACCAATAACCAGACCAAAAGACATCAGAGCTTGGAACTGGCTGGCCATCGCTTACGGCGCAAAAGCCATTATGTATTGGTGTTACTTAGAAGAAAGCACCGGGCCGGAAGCTGGCTCATTTGGCCTTATTAGATACAATGGCAATATTACCGAGCGGGCCCGTGAAGCCGCCCGCAGTTACTCGCTCATCAGCAAGTACGAAAAGGTGATTGGTGAATGGAAACCTGAGGCGCAAGTTGCCATCTTGTACTCACCTGATCACTCTAACCTCCTGTTTGCTATGGAGGGTACTGATGAACGGTACGGTGCTTCACATATTGGCTATTACCGGTCTGTATGGCAAGCAGACGTTTTCGCCCGCTATGTTACACCGGAAGAGCTGGCCGGATTACAGGAACCGATCCTCATTCTGCCCATGTGCCTTATCCTTGACCAGGAATCTGGCGGGCACATTCTATCATTTGTTGAGCGTGGTGGAATACTCATTGCCGAAAACAGAACTGGGCTGTTCGACCAAAGAGGGTTCCTACAACCTGACCTACCGGGCGGCGGACTTTCTGCAGCCATAGGAATCGAGGAGGGGGAGGCTCTGTATTCAGATCCCGAGAACAGACCACTACTGAACAATCCCCACAACCAACCGTGGCCCGACCCGGAGTACTGTGGCCCGCCGATCAGCTTTAACTCACCGGCCAGTGTTGAGGTAAGAGCCCGAAATTACCTCACTAGCCTGAGTTTTGAGAATGGCGAAAGTATAGGAGAGTGGAACGGGCAGTGCTATGCGGTTAAGGTACCCTATGGCAAGGGCACCGTGTATTACTTTGGTACGTATATGGGAATAGCTCTTCATGAAAGTGATCCCAGTGCCCTGCAGCTAATGCACCGCATTTTGTCCGATCACATTAAACCTGAAGTCCACGGTACGATGCTGAGGCCCAGACTGATAACCGGCGAGGACATTGACATTTTGGCAGTGTTCAATGACTCCAGAAACCAAGTCGTGACCGAACGCGTCACCTTAAACCCTAATTACAAGTCTGCGCAGAATATCTTTACAGGTGAAGAATTCGAGATTGCGGGTGGTGACATCACCGTCTGTGTGCAACCGGAAGACGCAGGGGTTTTCGTGCTCCAGAAAGGCGACACCCCATAGCGAGTTGCAATCGGTAATTCAACATTTGAGCGCCGATCCCTTGCTTAGCAGCAGCCAGCCAATAGATACTACTAAACCGGTTTGACTGGCAATCTAAATAGGAATAGTGTTGCGTAGCTCAGATAATATGTTATGAGATTGTTGTAAGCTACCTCTCACAAATAAGACGGTGCGGTATTCAGCTTTGAAAAGCCATACTTCTGGTCTTAGTTCTTCAGTTGCTTTAGTTTACTTTGTGATCGGTTTGTGTTCCAGCGACCGCGGGATGGGTTACTGATAGCTGTTTGTTATTCGCCGTCAGCTTTCCGCTAATGATGACCTTCTCCGCCTGGCGCCGGGCACAGTCTACCAGTGCCTCGGCATATTCTGGCGTTCAATAATCTGACTATCTTCTTGCAATTGACCACTCTTCGGCTTTGCTCAGGGCGGAATCGGCACAGTGTGTTATGGTTTCAGCGGCGGCTTCTTCGGGTTGCAGTCCAGCAAACCACACGCCGTCGCCATGCCTCCTTCGCCATAGTAGCCTATGGCTACGGCGGCTGAAAGCGGTTTCCGCTTTCGCGAGAGGGATGAAGCTTCAGCGGAGTCCCTTGGCGCGTCGGCGACTTGCAGGCCAGGTGCAGATTGATCTGCTCTTCAATCTCCCTATCCGACAGATCATACAGAAACTGCAGGAACACCACCTTAAATAGTACCAGCGGGTCCCACGAGGGACGGCCATTGTCCGGACAGTAGCAGTCGCTGACCGTCTCCGAGACAAAAGTAAGGTCTACTGCTGCCGCCAGTTGGCGCAACAGATGGTCGGCGGGGATCAACTCTTCATAGATCATGCCAAAGAAGCTACCTTGAGCGCTGTGTTCACCTTGCATAGCTACAATCACCGTTATTGAATAGTTCTGCTGCTATCAACCACACCCATTCTAGCACATTTACCTCTTGAGTAGTTTCCTGGCCCGGCAGCTTAAATCCTGCGGGCTGGAGGTGATGGTAGTAGACGCCTACAAATCTCATCGTCTGAGCGAAGCCCGACAGACGGCTAAGACTGACAAGCTGGATGCTCAGTCGCTGGCCTGGTTGTTGGCGGCCGGCTTGCTGGAGGGGGCCGAGGTATGGGTGGCTGATGAGGCCACCGCGCAGTTGCGCGAGCTGGAAC
>JALGTV010000172.1 GCA_029821215.1 Candidatus Zipacnadia bacterium
TTCTGGATGGTGCGGCGCAGGGGCCGGGCACCATACATCGGGTCATAGCCGGTCTCGGCTAACAGGTGCTTGGCGGCTTCGGTCATCTCCAAGTGTATATGCCGGTCGGCTAGTGACTGCTCCACCCGACTCATCATCAGGTCCACAATCTGCAAAATCTCGGTCTCGGTCAGGGAGTGAAAGACGATAATTTCGTCAATGCGGTTGAGCAGCTCGGGGCGCAGCGTCTGGCGCAGCGCCTCGGTGACCTGCTCGCTCATCTGCTCGTACTCTTCACGGCGCTGGGCTTCAGTAGTGTCAGGGGCGGGCGGGCTGATGAACTGGCTGCCGATATTGGAGGTCATAATGACCACCGTATTGCTGAAGTCCACGGTGCGCCCGGCATTGTCGGTCAGCCGCCCGTCCTCCAATATCTGCAGCAGGATATTGAACACATCCGGATGAGCCTTCTCAATTTCATCCAGAAGGATCACCCGATAGGGCCGCCGCCGCACGGCTTCGGTGAGCTGGCCTCCTTCCTCATAGCCGATGTATCCCGGCGGGGCCCCGATGAGCCGCGAGACCGAATGCTTCTCCATATACTCGGACATATCAATGCGCACCATAGCCTCTTCCTCATCAAACAGAAACTCAGCCAGCGCCCGGGCCAGCTCGGTCTTGCCCACCCCGGTGGGGCCCAGGAATATGAACGAGCCGATGGGTCGGTGCGGATCCTTTAGCCCCGCCCGGGCGCGCCGGATGGCCTCGGAGACGGCGACCACCGCCTCATCCTGGCCTTTGACCCGCCGGTGAAGACGCTTTTCCATATCCAACAGCTTCTGGGCTTCCTCCTCAAACATCCGCGTGACCGGAATCCCGGTCCAGTCCGAGACAATCTGGGCTACATCCTCGGCATCTACCGTATCATCAATGTGCTCCACCGTGGCCCACTTCTCTTCCGCTGCCGGCAGCTTGGCCTCCAACTCATCAATCTTCGCCTTAATCTTACCCGCCTCTTCATACTGGCCGCGCCGGGCGGCTTCTTCGCCCTCGTGGGTAAGCTCAGCGATTTCCCGCCGCAGTGCCTCGGGCTGGGGAGGCATATTGTAAGTATCAATACGCAGCTTGCTGGCCGCCTCATCAATCAGGTCAATAGCCTTGTCGGGTAGGAACCTGTCTGAGATATAGCGGGCCGACAGCTCAGCGGCCGCCTGCAGGGCCTCATCGGCGATATTGATGCCGTGGTGCTCTTCATAGCGCGGGCGTAGCCCCTCCAGAATCTTGATGGTATCTTCCACCGACGGCTCGTCCACAAATACCGGCTGGAAACGTCGCTCCAGGGCCGGATCCTTCTCCACATGCTCGCGGTACTCGTCCAGGGTAGTAGCCCCAATACAGCGCAGCTCCCCCCGGGCCAGTGGGGGTTTGAGGATATTGGAGGCATCCATCGCCCCTTCGGCTGCCCCCGCTCCCACCACCGTGTGCAGCTCATCCAGGAAGACGATAATATTGCCCTCCGAGGCCCGAATCTCATCAATCACTCCCGTCAGCCGCTCCTCAAACTCGCCGCGATACTTGCTACCGGCTACCATTGCTGCCAGGTCAAGCTGGACAATCTGCTTGCCGCTGAGCATCTCGGGTACTTCGTTGTTCACTATATCCTGGGCCAGGCCCTCAACGATGGCCGTCTTGCCCACCCCGGCATCCCCGATAAGCACCGGATTATTCTTGGTCCGGCGCGATAGGACCTGAATGACCCGCCGAATCTCATCCTCCCGTCCGATGACCGGGTCCAGCTTGCCCTCAGTGGCCAGCTCGGTCAAATTCCGCGAATAGCGCTTCAGGGCCTCATAGCGCTCCTCGGCGGCGGCATCACTGACTTGATGGGTGCCGCGAATCTGCTGCAGAGCTACCAGTACATTCTCCATGGTCAGGCCGGCTTCGGCCAGTATGTGAGCCGCCTCAGTTTGGCCGTCCTCAATAATAGCCAGTAGGATATGCTCGGAAGCGATGAATTTGTCCCCGAACCGCTGGGCCTGCTGCTCGGCGCCATCCAGCACCCGGTTAGCGTGCGGGGTAACGAATATTTGGGCAGTATCGCCCCCGCCCACCTGCACCTGGGGCCGCTGGCCCAGGTCCCGCTCCAGTTGAGCCACTATGAGGTGCTGCTCAGCCCCGGCGGCCTCCACAATACGCGGCACCACCCCCCCCTCCTGCTCTAACAGAGCCAGCAGAATATGCTCGGTATCAAGCTGATTATGCTTATACCGCTGCAGTATCTGCTGACTTATCGCCTCTTTAGCCTGATTGGTAAATTTCTCAAAATCCATATTATCACCAGATTGCCTTGTGATATGGAGAGGAAACTATGGTCAGTCTTTCTCCATTTTCTCCAATTCACTCTTCTTATCTGGGTCCAAGTCTACTTCGTAAAACTCCTCAACCTCCGGCAGGGTCATATAGAAGGCTGAAGTGTAATCAATCTCCACCCGGCTCCGCCAGCACCTCCCTGGCTTTGTCGGCCTGGTCGGGGGGGACCAGTACCCGTATCGGTTCCACTGCGGGCAGGCCGCCCGCCAAAACCGACGTTATCGAACTCGTGGGAAAGCGCATGGCGGGAATGCCTCCGCCCTGCAACTTAGACACCGCCATATCTGCTGCCACGCCGGTGTCCATAGCATTAAACTGAGCTACTACGACCCATTCTTCCCGTTGTTTATCATTCACAGCCAAATCCTCTCTTGGTGCGAACCTTCAATTCGCTCACTGATGGTGTCCCCAAGGTCACTACTGCTCGGCTGTACCCTCCTCTACTGCTACTTCTACTTCTCTGACGGTAGGTTCGGCAGCCGGCTTGAGCCGGCGGGGACCGTGTTCTATCTCGTAGCGCAGCCGCTTGACTTCCTGCTGGAGTTGTTCAATCTGTTCCAGCAGGTTCAGGATCACCTCTACCCCGGCCAAATTCACTCCCAAATCCTGGGTGAGGCGCTTGATCTGCCGGATGCGTTCAATATCTTCATCCGAGTAAAGCCGCACATTAGCCTCCGACCGCTGAGGCTCTAACAGGCCCTGGCGCTCGTAGGTGCGCAGTGTCTGGGGATGGGACTGGACCAGACGGGCCGCTACGCTGATATGATAAAGTGGTTCATCTCTTGTTCGTCTCATCTGTGATTACCACTCCTTTGTTACATTGGCTGCTTCCTAAAGGCCCTGAAGCAAGTCTCTTCCCGCCCTTCCGTTTCCTGAATCCCTGAGCCCCTGAACCCCTGTCCCTTACAAGCTCATGGGTAAATCGGTGCGCGGGTTCTCGGTCCAGGTCTCAGCCAGTTGGTCAATAAGCTGGCGCTGCTGGCGGCTCAGGCGCGATGGCGTGGTGATGTAGACTTCCACATACTGATCGCCCTGCTCGCCGGTCTTGGGCCGTGGAGCCCCTTGGCCCTTCAGTCGGAACCGTTGACCACTTTTGGTACCCGGCGGTATCTTCAGGCTGACCTGCCCATTGATAGTGGGGACAGTAATCTTGCTACCCTGGACGGCCTCAATAAAAGTTATAGGGACCCGGATGCTGATGTCATCCCCGTCTCGCTGAAAGAAGTCATGGTCCTGAACTTCCAACTCTAAGATGAGGTCACCGTCAGGGCCGCCGCGGAATCCGCGCCCGCCTTCACCGGCCAGCCGCAGCTTGCTGCCGGTCTTCACGCCGGGTGGAATTGTCACATCAATGTGGCGGGTGCGAATGACCTCGCCACTACCCCGGCATTTGGAGCAGCGCTCGGTGATTATCTCGCCGGAGCCCTGGCACTGCGGACAGGCGGTAGGCATACCAAACATACCGCCGCCGCGGGCCGTTCCCGTTCCTCCACAAGCGGGGCAGGTCTCGGCTTTCCCCCCCAGGCCGTCACAGACAGGGCAGCGGTCGGCGATGCTAATGGTCAGCGATTTCTGGCCGCCCTTGATGGCCTCGGCGAAGGTCACCGGCAGAGCGTGACGTATGTCCTGGCCGCGCTGGGGCTGCTGGGCGACGCGGGTGCGCTGCCGGCCGGCAGTGCGGACGCCACCTCCACCAAACATGTCGCCGAAAATATCGCCGAATATCTCCTCAAAGCTACCGGCCCCACCCTGTTGGAATACAAAGGTACGGAAATCACCGCCGCCCCACTGCCCGCTGGCCTGAGCCTGCTGGTAGGCATGGCCGAACTGGTCATACTTCTGGCGCTTCTCGGCGTCGGAGAGCACCTCATAGGCCTGACTAATTTCCTTGTACTTCTGTGCAGCGGCATCATCACCCGGATTCACGTCCGGGTGATACTGGCGGGCCAGCTTCCGATAAGCCTTTCTTATCTCTTTTGGCGAGGCATTGCGGTCTACTCCGAGTACCTCGTAGAAATCTACGTTCGCTCTCATGGTTTATCGCTTATCTCTCAGGTAGACGAGGTTCTCCAATGTCTATTACTGATCCCCGAGAATGCCCATAACCACTCCCGTCGCTCATAGCTGCCCTTACTGCCGTTGCTGTTGTTGCTGTCGTTGCTGCCTTTGCTTTCGTTACTGTTGTTGCCGTCGTTGCTTACTCTTCCTCGGCTTCGAACTCGGCGTCAATGACATCTTCGTCGGCGCCGGTCGGTCCGCCAGCCGGTCCACCGGTGGTGCCTTCAGCTTCTTGAGCCTGCTGGGCCTGCTGAGCTTCAGCCCCAGCTTGCTGGTAGATGCGCTCGGAAACGGCAGCAAACTCTTGGTTAGCCGCATCAATCGCCTGGCGAATGACAGCGACATCATCGGTATCCTTTACTTCTCGGAGATGCTCAATTTTTTCTCTTATTGACGAGGCTTCGCCCTCCGGGACTTTATCACCCATTTCATCGAGAGTCTTCTCAAGCTGGTAGGCAACCTGGTCGGCCTGATTGCGGGTTTCGGCCAGCTCCCGGAACTTTTTGTCTTCCTCTTCGTGCTCGCGGGCCTCCTGCACCATTTGCTTTACTTGGTCATCAGAGAGTTGGCCCGAACCGGTGATGGTAATATCCTGCTCTTTGCCGGTAGCCTTATCCTGCGCCGAGACATGCAGGATACCATTGGCGTCAATGTCAAAGGCAACCTCAATCTGGGGTACACCCCGGGGTGCCGGCGGAATACCGGTGAGGTGGAAGCGCCCCAGAGATTTGTTCTGAGAAGCCCGTGCTCGCTCGCCCTGGAGCACATTTATCTCCACTGTCGTCTGCATATCGCTGGCGGTGGAGTATATCCGCGACTCTTGAGTGGGGATATTGGTGTTGCGGGGTATGACTACATCGCAAACATCACCCAGTGTCTCCAACCCCAGGCTCAGGGGGGTAACATCCATCAGGACAATATCCTGGGTCTCGCCTTTAATGGCCGCCGCCTGAATGGCGGCACCGCAAGCTACTACCTCGTCCGGGTTAATGTCCTTGCGCGGTTCCTTGCCGGTCAGCTCTTTGACCAGTTCCTGGACCGCGGGTATACGGGTGGAGCCGCCGACCAAGATGACCTCGTCCAGGTCGCCCTTGGCAACCCCGGCTTCCTTCATAGCGTCCTTGACCGCGATCTCGGTCTTATGAATGAGGTCGTCAATAAGCTCCTCCAGCTTGGCCCGCGTGATGGTCATCTCCAGGTGCTTGGGACCCTCACCCTCCACCGAGGTAATGAAGGGCAGGCTGATGGTCGTCTGGAGCGTGGTGGACAGCTCACACTTGGCCTTCTCCGCAGCTTCCCTAAGTCGCTGAAGGGCCTGGCGGTCCTTGCGTAGGTCAATGCCGGTGTCCTTTTTGAACTCATCAGCAATGTAGTCAATCAGACGCTGGTCGAAGTCGTCGCCGCCCAGATGGGTGTCGCCGGAGGTGCTCAGCACGTGATAGGCATCGCGTTCTTCGCCCTCGGCGCCGATCTCTACATCCAGGACTGACACATCAAAGGTGCCGCCACCCAGGTCGTAGACCAGGATGGTCCCTTCCTTCTTCTCCTGACTGCGGCCATAAGCCAAAGCCGCCGCCGTCGGCTCATTGATGATGCGCACTCGGCGTCATTTTTCATCTTCTGGAGAATCATCGCCGAGATTTGCTCGGGAGTATAGTCCTTACCGTCAATAGTATGGGTGGTGCGCGTACCCATCTCGCGTTTGATGGATGAGACGGTGCGATCGGGGTTGAGGACCATCTGGCGCTTGGCGGGCTGACCCACCAGCCGCTCGCCCGTCTTGGATATGGCCACCACTGACGGGGTGACCCGGCCGCCCTCGGGATTTATAATCACCTGAGGCTCACCGGCCTCCATTACCGCGACACACGAATTGGTTGTTCCTAAGTCAATGCCTACTGCCTTGGCCACTGGAAACTCACCACTTTCTTAGTATGCTTTTGATCGGTGCCGCTGGCCTGAAACTGGCCAGCAGCGGATTATCCAACGCTAATATTATACATATTTAGCGTTATGCTGTCAAGAGCATTTATAGTATATATGTCAATTTATTTAATTAGACGCAACCGGTAGCCCATTAGTTCATTTGATTGTTGGCTAACCAATATAGTGCCACCCCTGTCGGGCGGCAAAGCAAGTGGCCTTGTTTGTTCGGTGGCTTGGTGATATACTTGGTAAGATAACCATGGCCCAGCACTACTATCTGGAGACAATGGGCTGCCAGATGAATGAGCGGGATTCCGAGACCCTGGCCGGGATCCTGGGGAAGATGGGCTTTGAGCCTACCGCTCAAATGGAAGATGGGGATATTATTGCCTTCAACACCTGCACGGTGCGGGCCAAGCCCCATCATAAGCTGTTTTCCAAGCTGGGAGAACTACGGCGGCTCAAAGAGCGTCAGCCGGAAAAGATTATTGCCGTGTGCGGATGTGTGGCCCAGATTGCCGCCGATGAGATTTGCCGGCGGGCTCCGTTTGTAGATATTATCATTGGCCCCCGCAACTACTCCCACTTCGCAGCGGCGGTCAGTCAGTGCCGGCAGTCAGCCAGCAGTAGTAAACCGATTGTCATAACTGACGATGAACAACAAATCCCGGAAGGTCTGCCGACCTGCCGACTTCTGTGCCTACTGCATCGTCCCCTATGCCCGCGGGCGGGAGCAAAGTCGCCAGGTAGCTGACATCGTTGCCGAGGTGCAAGGCCTGGTGGACAACGGGTACCAGGAGGTAACTCTGCTCGGCCAGAATGTCAACAGCTATGGGCAGGACTTGGATAACAGTGTTGATTTCGCTGATCTACTGGCCGAGCTGGACCCGATAGCCGGACTATCTACTGGCCGAGCTGGACCCGATAGCCGGACTGGAGCGTATTCGCTTCACCACCTCCCATCCAAAGGACCTGTCTATGAAGCTACTGGACGCCATGCGTGATTTGCCTTCAGTTTGTGAGCACTTGCATCTTCCCCTGCAGGCGGGCGATGACGAGGTCTTAGCTCGTATGGGCCGCGGTTATACCTACGCTCATTACCGCAGCCTGATTGACGCCGCCCGGGAGCGCATACCCGATATCGCCATCTCTACCGACGTGATGGTGGGCTTCCCCGGTGAAACCGACCAGCAATTCCGCCATACGCTACGGGCTTTTCAGCAGATTCGCTTTGATCAGGCATTTATGTTCAAGTACAATGACCGGCCGGGCACCAGAGCCGCGCAGATGCCCGATAAGGTGACAGGAAAAGTTAAACAGCAGCGCCTGGAGGAGTTGGTAGCTCTCCAAAACGAGATAGCCCGGGACATCAACCGCCGCCAGGTAGGCCGCATGTTGGAAGTGCTGGTCACGGGCCCCGATCCCCGGTCATCAGGCAAAGTACGGGGGCGGACCCGCACCAATAAGTTAGTCATATTCCCCGGCCAGCCGGAACTAATCGGCCAGCTTGTTGTGGTACAGGCCCAGAAAGCGTACTTGTGGGGCTTTTTGGGTAAAATAAGAAGTACCTAAAGTTTGCCTAATGGGTTATAATAGCTATTGGCAAACAGCCTGATTCACAACCAGCAGCGCAAGCATTAGCTTAAGAAACGGTTCATGGGCCTGGTGTATAATACAATCACACTACCGTGAGGCACAAAATGGCTAAGACAAAGATAGTAGTAATAGATGATGATCCGGATTTGCTGGATGCAGTGGACAAGAAGCTGACCAGCGAGGGATTTCAGGTCACTGTTGCCGTCGATGGCAATAGCGGCCTGGAGGCGATTAGTCGGGTCCAACCCGACTTGATTGTTCTTGACCTAATGCTGCCGGATATAGATGGGTTTAATATCTGTCGCCAAGTGCGTGAGAGTTCTAACGTACTTATCCTCATTCTCACTGCCAAAGGGGAGGAAGCTAATCAAGTGATGGGCTTGGAGCTGGGAGCCGATGACTATGTCACCAAGCCCTTCAGCCCCCGAGCGTTGACGGCCCGGATCCGCGCTCTGTTGCGTCGCCGGGCTGCTGTCAGCGCCACTGGGCTGCCTTTGCCCGTGGGAACAATCGCTCCCCAGGCTATTGATGACGAAATTTGGGTGGATAGCCTGGCTGAGGACCAGACGAGGGCCAGCGCCAGCCCCGAGCCGGCTCCGGAGGCGGTGGGCAGCGCTATCACTTTAGCTAGCCATGGTGACTTCTGGCGGATTAACCAGAGGTGGCACATGTTGAGAGAGGCGGAGGTTCCCGCCAACGAGATGCAACTGAAACGAAACTCAATGGGAATCGTGGCGGCCGGACACATCGTTGAAATATTGGGCGATGCCGATTGGATAGGCGTAGTAAAGGAAGTCTACCTGTACAAGGCCACTACGATAGAAGAAGTAGACGAACCTATTGCTCACGGACATCTTCTCACTAACACCTGCCGAAACGCTGAACTATTGCAAGAAGGACGCCGCTTATAGCTCCCCCTGCTGTGATGTAACCCCGCATCGCGGTACGCAGTCCCTCCATTTAGACAACGAATCCACCATTGGGAACATATTTCCCCGACGATGACCTCCTGCTGTGATAGACTGCCCTCAACTTGATTATATTGGTATTCTCCCTTGGTAGTTCTAAGCACATCCCAAGGGGAAGTTGCCTACTCTGTGACTTCCTTATCAGTCTGGGTCAGTGCAGAGAAAGGAGACCGACTATGAGGCAGGTTGAGGTAGGCGCATTTAGAGCAGTGGTAGTAGTAGTTGGGCTGTTGGCCCTCGG
>JALGTV010000173.1 GCA_029821215.1 Candidatus Zipacnadia bacterium
TCTACTACAATGACGAACCGGCCTGCCTTTACATCATCAATCGCTTGCTCAATAGTAGTCATTATCTCACTTCAACCTGTCCTTAGCAAAATCCATGCTCGGCCAGAAATTCCTGGGTAAGCTCACTGGTGCCCGTTCCGCCCTGCTGCCCTAAGCTGCGCTGGACATACTTAGCCAAAATATCTACTTCAATATTGACCGGGCTGCCGACTGCCAATTGGGCCAGGTTAGTATTCTGGAGGGTATAGGGAATAATGGCAACCGCAAAGCTGTCGGCTGTTACCTGCGTTACCGTCAGACTGATACCATCCACGGCGATACTGCCTTTTTCGGCGATGTAAACCATCATTTCCGGCGGTACGGAGAACGTCATTCGGACACTTTCACCTTCAGCGATGCATGCGCTGCTGCAGATGTCCGACGCAATCAACATGGCCCTGGACAAAGTGGCCGCCTAACCGCTGCCCCACGGCCAGCGGTCGCTCCAGGTTCACTGGTGTGCCCGGCCGCCAGGTGTCCGCGGTCGTCCGCTGGCGAGTCTCCGTACCTACGTGGAAACCGACTCTCTCGCCTACCACTTCTTCCACTGTCAGGCACACCCCATTGACCGCGATGCTATCTCCCGGCCTACTATCCGCGGCTACTTGCGGCGCTTGCACCCACAGGGTCATGCCGCCGGTGCTCGGTTGGATACGTGATACTCGACCAACTTCTTCAATCAGTCCGGTGAACATGGGTTCTACAGGCTCACCACCGGTAAGTACGCGGTAATCAGCATATCCTCACCAATGCGCTCAATATCGGTAATTTCAACGGTCAACGCGTCTGACATCTGGGCGACGGCAAGTCCGGCAATAGCCCCGACAGCGTCCTTGTCCCCCACAATCTTGGGCGCGTAGAACATCAGCAGCTTGTCCACCAGCCCCTCCGCCAGCAGCCCGCCGGTCAGGGTGGCTCCCCCTTCCACCAGCAGACTCATAACATCTCGGCGGCCCAGCTCTTCCATTAGAGCGCGCAAATCTACCTTATTATTTTTAGTTGGCAGCCGCAGCACTTCAGCCCCCGATTGCTCCAGTGCTGCCACTCGCTCCTGGGCAGCCGCAGTGGTAGTGGCGATGAGGCAGCCAGCCTCGCTGTCAACGGTGATTACCTGGGCATCAGGCGGTGTGCGAGCCGTACTGTCGGCGATCACTCGCCGGGCATCTCGGCCCAGGCTGCCATCCAGCCGCGTAGTCAGAGCTGGATCATCGGCCAGTACCGTACCAATACCCACCATCACCGCATCACTACGATCCCGCAATTGGTGCACAAATCGCCGCGCCTGCTCCCCGGTCACCCAGCGGGAATCGCCACTGCGGGTGGCAATCTTCCCATCCAGCGAACTGGCCAGCTTGACCGTCACGAATGGCCGGCCAGTGGTCTTGTGCTTGAAATAGGCCTCATTGAGCCGGCGGGCCTCCTCGCCCAGAATTCCCCTCATCGTATCAATACCCTTGGCTGCCAACACTTCATCAGCTCGCCCCGCATTACGCGGGTCGCAGTCCCAGCAGGCATAGATAACCCGTCCGATACCCGCCTGCGCTATTGCCTCAGTGCACGGAGGCGTTCGCCCCACTGTGGAGCATGGCTCCAGCGTTACATACAGGTCGGCACCACCAGCCAATTCCCCAGCTTGCTGAAGCGCCTCAACCTCCGCGTGAGGCTGTCCGGCCCCCCGGTGATAGCCTTCGCCAACAATCTGGTCATCCTGGACTACCACTGCGCCTACTGCCGGGTTGGGAGCAGTTCTCCCCAGCCCCTGAGCAGCCAGATGGAGAGCTCGGCGCATATATACATGGTGGCGACCGTCGCTGGGGGAAGACTCACTGAGTTTCATTATCCTCGGCTTGTTTATTTTCGGTAATTGCCTTAATTTCGCGCTCCAACTGGGCCAGATGCTGGTAGAGCTTAGCCCGGGCCTGGTGCTGGGCGCGTCTAACCTGCCGCAAGTCCACTATCGCCAGTACCATCACCACCACCGCCAGCAATACAATCAGCGACCAGAATATTAGCTCCGCCACCGGGTCATCCCGCCCACTGAAATAGACAGGCCCGAAAAAACTCAGCCCAATGACGCTCAGCAGCAGCACAGCTATCACCAGCCGCAGGACCAACTGCGTCCCCGATATTAGTATCTTGCCGTGGCGATAGTGGCTCACTTGCACTAAGGCGCTGATGACCACGATAACGGCTATTATCGCCAGGACTACACCCACAGCATAACTCATAACTGGAGCCTCTCGCCGAAGTTTACCCCGATAATAGCACAACCCCGCAACCTAATCAAGCAGCACTACTACTTGACTTATCTGAGCGCGTTAGCTATACTGCTAACCAATTAATAGTCCATCAGTTTACTTAGGTCACTGCGGAGGAGGGCTGTAATGAAATCCAACCGCCGGAGTTTAGCTATTATTCTCGCTGTTGTCGCCGTCGCCTTCCTTGCCTACTTTATACTCGTCCCCGGTCCCTTTGCCCAGCCACCCGGACCAGGTGGGCCGCCAGGAATGGCGGGTGGGCCCCCGGGAATGGCGGGTGGTCCCCCAGGAATGATGGGAAGACCTGGTATGGGCATGGGCGCTGCGGGCCTGCAATGGACGGAGAACGAGATGCCCAAGGACCTACTGATGACCTATGCTAAGTTCCTGGGCCAGACCGGCCTGATGCCAGTACCGATACCCAAAGCCTTCCTGCGCGATGAGGAAGGTACGCCGCAGAAGTACACCCGCACCGGGTGGCAGCAACTGTATAATCTTTACGAAGTAGCAGTGGAGGATATAGGCAGTCCCGGCGGGCGGCTGAGCAGGGAAATCAATACCCAATTGGCCGTACAAGACAATGAAGTGGAGGCCATTGAGGAGCTTTACCGGGCGGCCCTGGATGACTTCTGGTTTGAAATCAGTTACCCCACTTACATGCCTTCTCAGGTTTCCCAGGATGCCGTGACTATCAGTATTGACGTGATAATGCATGTCAAGGAGTCAGCTCAGCGCCGCTACGGACAACTGATTTATGATCGCCTCAAGTCCTTTGACAACCCGGGCCAGCATCGCACATCATTCAGTTTCATTACTTACCAGGGTGGCTACTGGCATCCTTATACCTTCCAGCTCAGTCCCGAGGCTGTATCCAGATGGGCCAGTTTGTGGTCGCAGAACCAAGTCCGCCTGCAACTGCTGGATTCGGTCGGTGACGTACTTAGCTCACAAGTCCAGTCAGCCGGTCATTCCAGCGATACTCCCACCCAGATGGTCTACCCGCCGGAGATACGAAATACGCCGGAACACGGCTACCTCAGTGCCGCTCAGCGCACTAATTTCAGCGGCGGAACATTCCGGGCAGACTATGCCGAGGGCTGGCGGTACACCTTCCAGTTCACGCTCGGCCGGCGGCAACTGGCTCGCCTGGATAAAGCCGAGGCCCAACTTATCGGTGACGACGGCAAAGTGCATTCTCACACCTTAGTCCGTGGCACCCGCCGTGGCCCCTATGCTGGAGAATTGCCCGCCGCGGCCGGTGCAGCGCAAGCCGGTGCAGCCGCTGGTGGGGGTGTGCCGAGCGGCCCCGGTGCACCCGCCGCTCCTGGTATGGGTGGCCCGCCAGGTAGGGTAGGGCCAGGCGCCCAACTCCCACCCGCACCTCCAGCTATGCCGGGAATGCTCTAATTCAGAACTGATTGGCAACCGAGGGCTCAGCGCTATCCAGGTAGCTGTCTGGGCCCTTTTTCTGTATCCTAACTACGTTCGGCACGCAATCAGCAGATCGGGTATTATTAGCCACTGTAGGAGGGCCATCCCTGGCCCGATTGTAGTCGCGGCAGGGATGCCGCTCCTATACAGTACGGGGGTCAGTAACCACTTGCAGTCTGGGCTCAGACCCAGCCGCGCAACTGGACCGCGTCGGC
>JALGTV010000174.1 GCA_029821215.1 Candidatus Zipacnadia bacterium
ATCTGGGTAATCAGAACTCCGCCACCTGGCTTATAGCCAAGATTAACCCAATCAATGCCCTCCTGTTTGTGTAGTTCCTCGGCTACTACGGATACTACATTCTGGCACATCTGAGTCCCGGTTACCACTAACGTAGCCCCCAGCAGCCGCAAGTCCCGGGAGAGGATATGCCGGGTGAGGGCCAGAGCCATCGGATCCAACTCAGGCATACCCGAGGGGCCGTAATCAAAGACGACCATTACTGGTGTGCGCGGGGGCAGGCTCTCAATGGCATCGTAGAGGTTCTGCGTGGAGGGAGTAATCTTCCCGCGCGGCAGAGCCCAACCGGTTACAAAAGGAACAACCACAGCAGCCGCCACAAGCAGATAGATTATACGGCGATCAAAGTAGACGAATTTTTCCCACATTGCACTTGGCTCAAGCAGAGAACTCTCTGCTTTACCTTCCCCCTCCCAGATGCGAGCGTTCAATACCCAGTAATATCCGCAAAGAGGTCGCAATGATGCCTAAAGCCGCCCCAAACAGAATGCCCCGCTTGCCGGCCACGGTAGGGACGGCCATTATCCATTCAGTGATGGCGGGTAGTCTATCATAGATTTGTTCACCGATAGGCACGCGGCCCAACATTACCACTACCGCGGTTACTAACAGCAAAGTAGCTTCCAGGGTGCGGGCGCGGAAGGTCCGATAAGCAGCCGAGGCGATGAAAAAGGCCAGTAGTGAGAACATAGTCGCCTCCAGCGGCATCTGAACATGGTCAAACAGCCAGTCAAACAACGTATCGGGCTTGGTTCCGTAGATGATGCCTACTAAGAACATTATCGCAAAGCTAATTAGGGTAACGAGACTATAGCTATAGCCCTCGCGGCGGCGCCGAATCTTGTCTATGTGAGTACGAAATAGGCTGTGCAGGCCCAATACCAGCGCAAAAGCACCAATAATTATGGCCCAGTCATTCAACTCGCGGAAAGTGCTTTTCAAAGCCGGGTGGGGCACGAAGAACTGCACAATCATAAAGATGCCAGCCAAAAAACCAATTGCAATTGGTATTTGCAAGCGCATATAAAATTACACCTTAAACCAGGACAGGAAAGTCTCCACAATCTCTGGGGCCACAAAAGTGCAGATAGTCGCCAGGGTGGTACCGATAATGATGGCCGCCGCCAGTATAACTTTGCCGATGTCCTGGCCCTTAAGCTGGGCCAGCAGCAGGGGATTGCGGGATAGGTAGGCGCTGGCGGCGTATAGCTCCTCACCCATCAGGGTGTAGTCGCAGGCAGTGATGAAGAACGGCAGTTGGGTATCCATATCGGTGCCGGCAATTTGGATAGCGCCGGTCATATTACCGGTCTCAGCCAAGATAAGGGCTTCCGCATAGAATGAACCCATAAAGAAGTTAGCGGCCGGCTTCTCCCGCAGCATTATTCCGTCCACCGCAGCGGTATAGCCAAACTGGCTGTCCGTGATGTAGAAGATGTTAGCTGGTTCGTAGGCATCAGGCTTGCCCGCTTCAATGTAGGACTGATGGACGATTTCGCGCTCGGCGGTCATAACAAGGGGGTCATTGCAGGGAACAATTATAGGAGTCTCATAGGCGGCGGTGCGTTTGGCCAGATGGCCCAATATCAACATTGAGGCGATAGTGGCGATATCACTAATACCGCCCAGGCCGGTTATGTACAGGATTGGTCGGCCCATCTCCGTAGCCCGCCCAATAGCATCATTAACTGCTTCCAGACCGGCAATGGGCCGAATATACATCTCGCGCCGGCGCGCGTAGTAGATGCATACTAATACTATAGCTGAGTATAGTACCACTACCACCAACACATTGATTTTCTCGGTGTCAAACCACTTGGCTTGCTCCTCAACACCAGACGCCGCCGGCTGTTGAGCGTACGCGGTGCCCACCGTCAAGAATATCAGCACCATGGTGGCCATCAGCGTTGCAAGTTTGCGAGCTGTATGCCTGCTCATTGCGCTATCAGCTCAATATTGGCGCGCGGAACGGTAGCTTGACGACCATCTTCCAGCTCCACCCGCGCTACCCGCACTCGGGCCTCAGTTTCTATGGTTTGCAGCTCCTCAGGCAATTCAACTATCTTGCCCAGGAGCCCAAAATATGGGTCGCGGATTAGCCTTACCCGACTGCCCGTGGTCAGATGCCAACTCTGGGATGGGGCGGGTTGAACTTCACGGCTGGGATGGGGGATAATTACCTCAGGCCGCATTACTCCGGCCCGAATCTGGGTAGTACCGTTGATGGAGGCCGCCTCACCGGTGTGATTTCGCAGCAACTGAAAAGACCGCTCTGCCATGGGTATCTGACCGAATCCCTCGGTGATGACCAAGGTGATCCCCGCGTCCTCCTGGCCGGTAATAGCTACCCCCAGCGGCTCACCCAGAAACTGGTCCAGATCATCACCATAAATAGCCCCCACCACTATCCCGGCCACACCTATCTCTCGCGCCTGTTCCAGAGCCGTATACGTTACCGCCGCGCCACCCACAATGATCTGACCCGCGTGCTGCTCGCTGATATGCTCGGCTTCCAGAACCTGATCGGGACTGTCAACCAACAACGCTAATTTGCCGTGAGCCTCTGCTCCTATGCCGATAATGCCCTGAACCATGGCCCCATGACACTCCACAATCACGCCCTCGTCGCCTACCACTTCTACCACCATGCCGTCAACGTAAGCAGTAACCTCCACCGGCAGCGGCTCGCCCCTAATCAGCACCTGACCAGTCATATCACTGATACTCTCCACGGTACCCGCCACTGGTGACCGGGCCACTGAGTGGAAAATGCCCCATAATGCCCTGTACTCGGCGATGATTTCCCCGCTCTGCACCTTCTCATCCTCAGCTTTGAGCACCAAACGGGGCACTTCCTCAGGATTGACGTTTAGCTCGTGAGCCACATTGACCGTACTTACATTGCCCGGCAGTTGAGTGGAGGCAACAACATCCGTTGCCGCCACCGGCTGTCCCGGGGCAACATGTATCTGCCCGGGCAAGGGCAACCGCCGGGTCTTGCGGAGCGTTACTGACTCCGATACGGTTAATCCTGGAGTGTAGGCGTGAGCAATGGGCATCAGTTATCACTAAGCCGGATACAGATTGACAGCTTTCTCCCAACCGCGCAGCAATTGTTGCCGCTCTGGCTTGTCACTGGGTAGCTGCAACGGCCGCCCGCGGGTATCAATAATCAGCCCGACCACACCACCCTCTACTGATGTATTGATTGCCCGCCCTGGCCCTGCTCCTACATCGTAGCGCCGGGTGGGGTCTATGACTACCGGGCGGCTTTCGCCTTCCGGCAACTCAATAACTCGCAGCTCCCCGGCCGGCACTGATATAGTCTCATTCACGTCACTGAAAGTCAGTTGTAGGCAGGGGCTTCCGGGCCGGCTGGAGCCGACCGGGGCCAAGCAAGTGCCCAGCCGAATCAGGCAGTCGCGTTGGAACACCTGTCGGGCGGCCTGGGGATGCACCTGCGACAGTACGCCTAACTGGGGCATCATAAATATGCTATCCACTGCCAGCCGGGTGACGCCTTGCGGCTGGAAAGCGTCAATAAGCATCATCACCGCCTGGACCCGACGGGGGGCAGGCGAAAGTACCCCGCCCGAGCCGTCCAGCAGAT
>JALGTV010000175.1 GCA_029821215.1 Candidatus Zipacnadia bacterium
GCGGCGGAATACTCCCGGCAGGTCATTAGCCCCGGCGAGGCCGTATTCTCTCCGGAGTTGGAGTTCCACGTTTTCTCCAATGTTCAATATGAGTCAGAGATGTATGCCGCAGGGTATAGCGTTGATGCGATTGAAGCCCCCTGGAATTCGGCAGCGGACGAGCTGCCCAACCTGGGTTACAAGATACCAGTAGCCGAGGGCTACCACGCGGTGCCACCCCGTGATCAACTCCATGACCTGCGGTCGGCGATGGTGATGGCAATTGAGGCTGCCGGAGTCCCTGTCCGCTACCATCATCACGAGGTCGGCGCGCCGGGTCAACTGGAAATTGAGGTCGGATTTGGATCACTGCTGCAGATGGCTGACGCAGTTATGAAGATGAAGTACATCATCAAGAACGAAGCCTACCGCGCCGGTATGACCGCCACGTTTATGCCCAAGCCGATGTTTGGTGAGGCGGGCAACGGTATGCATGTCCACCAGTATATTACCCATAACGGCAAGTCCCTGTTTTGGGACCCTGCTGACACCTACGCGCATCTTAGCGAAATGGCTCTCAACTGGATTGGTGGTCTTCTCCAACACGCTGCTGCCCTCTTGGCATTTTGCAGTCCCAGCACAAATTCGTACAAGCGCCTGGTGCCGGGCTACGAAGCACCTATAAGCTGTTTTTTCGGTCTGTCTAACCGCACTGCCGCCGTACGCGTCCCGGCCTATGCTATCAATGAAGCGGAGAATCGGATGGAATTTCGCCCGCCAGACGCCACTTGCAATCCCTACTTTTGCCTGGCGGCAATGCTGATGGCGGGGCTGGACGGCGTGCGCCAGGGAGTAGATCTGGCGGCCAACTACTTCGGCCCGTTTGAGCAGAACATTGACAAAATGGGCCAGGAAACCAGAAAGCAGATTACCCAACTTCCCACTTCCCTGCCCGCGGCTCTGGATGCCTTACAGGATGATCACGAGTTTCTGTTAGAGGGTGATGTTTTCTCAGCCGACCTTATCCAGGCCTGGATTGACTTCAAGCGAGATGAGCTGGCTGCGGTCAACCTCCGCCCCCATCCATACGAGTATGCGCTGTATTACGATTTGTAGAACAGGGAAGCCGGGGTTCAGGGAGGCAGGGAGGCAGATAATAATACAACGGTCCAGAGCTGAGGCGCTGCGCACCCTATCCGAGTAAATGACCCCCGCTGAACTTCAGAGCCTACTGACCCAGGCCAAACTTATCAAGCATCGGACGGAACTGACCCTGGCCGAAATGGCCGAGAGCCAGGAGTGAATATACCTGTAAAGGAGCCTTTGCCTAAGTGAAAGGACTATGGATAAGGATAAACAATACGTTTTAGAACAAGCCGAGGCCCATAATGTCAAGTTCGTGAATCTGTGGTTCACGGACATTTTGGGATATCTGAAGAGCTTTGCGATTACGGTCGAGGAGTTGGAGCCGTCGCTGGAGGACGGCCAGGGGTTTGATGGGTCTTCTATACAGGGCTTCGCCCGCATTGATGAAAGTGACATGGTAGCCTTGCCCGATCCGAAGACCTTTGTTATTCTGCCTTGGCGTCCCAATGAGGGCGGGGCGGTGGCCCGAATGTTCTGCGACATTCTACGACCCGATGGCACTCCGTATGGGTGCGATCCCCGCTATGTGCTCAAGCGCAACCTGCAGCGCGCGGCAGACCTGGGTTTCACCTTTTACGTGGGTCCGGAGTTAGAGTATTTCTATTTCAAATCCGATAGCCTGAAGCCGGAGGTGCTCGACTATGCCGGATACTTTGATCGCACTCCCCGGGATGAGGCGATAGATCTGCGGCGCGAAACAGTGCTGACTCTGGAACAGATGGGAATTAAAGTGGAGTATAGTCACCACGAGGTAGCCCCCTCCCAGCACGAGATTGACCTGAAGTACGCCGATGCCCTTACTATGGCTGATCACGCCATGACCTACCGGCTGGTCGTCAAAGAGATAGCCCTCTCGCAGGGGCTTTATGCCACTTTTATGCCCAAGCCGATATTTGACGAGAATGGCAGTGGCATGCACACCCATCAGTCCCTGTTCCGCGGCGAGCGCAATGCATTCTTTGACCCCGATGACCCCACGCATCTTTCCGACATCGCCCGTCATTATATAGCCGGACTGCTCCGCCACGGGCCCGAGATAACCCTGGTCACCAACCAGTGGATCAACTCCTACAAACGGCTGGTACCCGGCTACGAGGCGCCGGTGTACTTGTCATGGGCTTTCACCAACCGCTCTGACCTTATCCGGGTGCCAGCGTACAAGCCAGGACGTGAACAGGCCACCCGCATTGAGTATCGGGCCCCTGATCCGGCTTGCAATCCGTATCTGGCCTTTGCAGTGATGCTGGCGGCGGGGTTGGAAGGCATTGAGCATGAATATGAATGTCCTCCCCCAGTGGAGCGCAATGTCTACGAGATGAGCGAGGAGGACCGGCAGGCCGCGGGCATCGGTAGTCTTCCCTCCGATTTGCTCACTGCTATTGAAATCGCCGAAAACAGCCAGCTTCTGAAGAAGGCTCTGGGCGAGGAGATGCACGGCAAGCTTATTGAAAATAAGAGGATTGAATGGGACGAATACCGCTCTCAGGTCACCAGTTGGGAGATGGAGAAGTACCTGCCGATTTTGTAGGCCAGGGATTCAGGGGAGCAGGGAAGCAGACAACAGCAAATAATCACCTACCGCTCGCGTAGCGCAGGTTATGTGGGTGGCTGTGGCTTTAGCTGCGATAAGACTGCCTCCAGCAGCCGCAGCAGGTCAGGACGGCACTGGTCCATCAGCTCGTGGACTTCTTGATCAGTCAGCGGCTGGGCGCTGAGACCGGCTGCATAATTGGTGGCGATGCAGATGCTGGCATAAGGTATTTGCGCTTCACAAGCCAGCACCACTTCCGGCACTCCTGTCATTCCCACCACATCCCCGCCCAGAGTGGCAAACATCTGGATCTCCGCCGGTGTTTCAAACCGTGGCCCTTCGGTGCATACATAGACAATGTCCTGGTGGATAACTAAGTTCAGCTCCCAGGCCTGCTCGGCAATCAGGTCGCGCAACTGGGGCGAATAGGGCTCGGTAACATCCACATAAACAGTCTCAGAGCCAGTATCATCAAATAAGGTCAGAGGCCGGGTCTTGGTGAAGTCAATAAATTGGTTGGGGAGGGCAAAGTGGCCAGGCTCAATATCCTGGCGGATAGCCCCCACGGCGTTGGTAGCGATAATATGGGTGCAGCCCAGCTTATCCAGAGCGGCAATGTTGGCTTGGTAGGGAATCTGGTGGGGAGCCAGGTTCTGGTCAGCACCATGCCGGCCCAGGAACACTACCTCCCGCCCCGCCCACCTGCCCCGCCGCACCGCAACTTCGCCGAAGCGGGTAGCAACCACTTCCGCCTCCAGCTCCACCCCTTCAAGTTCACTGAGACCGGTACCACCAATAAGACCAACGGGCATAGTCGCAATCACCCGCAAACATAGTATTGTATCTGATTCGCCGCCATCAAAGCTGTTACCTTCCCTATCCTCGCAACCAGGCTTATGTTGCCAGCCCATCTGGCAACTCTACATATCCGGCGCATACTCCAGCTCAAGTTCACCCACGAACACTGTGTCCCCGGCGCTGACGCCAGCTTGCTCCAGCCTTTTCAACACGCCGGTGGTGCGCAACTGCTCGTGCAGGCGCCGGATGCCATCGTCAGTCTGCAGATTCGCTCGCTGCACCAATGTTTCCACCCCCGTGCCCCGAACCACGTAGACGCCCTCCCCAGCCCGGAATATCTGCAGCTTACGCTCGGGGGCCGCAGCTATCTCAAACCTCTCGGGTCCCTCTTCTACGACTTCAGACTCTCTGAGCGCCTCCAGCTTCTGAGATACCGCCCCCACCAGCTCCCGCACCCCCTCACCAGTTACCGCCGAAATAGGAAACGCGGGGACTTGTTGCTGCTGAAAAAAACTGAGGCAGTCGGGAAGGTGGTTCTGAGCAGTCGGCAGGTCAATCTTGTTGAGGGCTATAATCTGGGGGAGGGTAGCAAGGCGCGAGTCGTAGGCTTCCAACTCCTGGTTCAATTGGTGGTAGTCATCCAAAGGCTGGCGGCCTTCTACTGCCGCCGCGTCCAGCATATGCACCAGCAGGCGGGTGCGCTGGATATGACGGAGGAACTGGTGACCCAGGCCCTTGCCTTCGTGGGCGCCTTCAATCAGCCCCGGCATATCGGCGACGACAAAGCTGCGCCCTTCTTCAAGTTGAACGACACCCAGGTTGGGCTGAAGGGTGGTAAAGGGGTAGGCAGCAATCTTAGGCTGAGCGGCTGAGATGCGCGCGATAAGGGTAGATTTGCCCCCATTGGGCAGCCCCACAATACCCACGTCGGCCATCAGGCGCAGCTCTAATCGCAGCTGATGAGTTTCGCCGGGAAGGCCGTTTTCGGCTAACCGCGGGGCCTGATGGCTGGCAGTAGTGAAAGCGGTGTTCCCGCGCCCGCCTTCACCGCCGCGAGCAGCCAGCAATGTTTGTCCGGCATAGGTCAAATCCGCGATTTTGGCTCCGGTTTCGGCATCATACACTAAGGTGCCGGCGGGAACCGGGACAATGCAGTCTTCACCGTTGCGACCATGCCGGTTCTTGCCCTGTCCGTGTTCACCAGATTCGGCCCGGAAATGCGACTGATACCGAAAGTCCAGAAGAGTAGTCAAGTTGGGGTCAACGGTGATTATGACATCCCCGCCATCTCCCCCATCGCCTCCGTCAGGCCCCCCACGCGGTTCAAACTTCTCCCGCCGGAAGCTGACGATGCCATTGCCTCCTCGTCCGCCCGTTACCGTTATGTATGCCTCATCAATAAACATGCCAGAATCTGACCACCATAAACGAAATTGCCGACACCGAGGTGCCGGCAATCAGACAACACAGTTTATGCTTCCCTCACGTGGAGGTCGGCACCACGCTGACTCGCCGCTTGCCACCCCGGGCAGTTTGGAATTCGACCTGCCCCGCGACCTTAGCAAATAACGTATCGTCGCCCCCGCGACCGACATTCCGGCCGGGGTGGATACTGGTACCTCGTTGGCGCACGATAATGCTGCCTGCCTTGACCACTTGGCCGGCGTATCGCTTCACCCCCAACCGCTTAGAACGGCTATCGCGGCCATTTCGTGAACTTCCCATTCCCTTTTTATGAGCCATATCTGATCACCTTGGGTGTGCCAATCTATTTGCTTACACTGAAATCTTATCAATACGAACCGCCGTGAACGGTTGGCGGTGCCCGCGCTGACGCTTGTAATGCTTCTTAGGCTTATACTTGAAGATCCGGATTTTACGCCCTTGGCCCTGCTGGACTACGGTGCCGGTGATGCTGGCTCCCGGCAGATGCGGGGTGCCTACCGCAAATTCTCCATTCTGCCGCACGGCTAATACCTGCTCAAAGGTTACCTCATCCCCTACATCGGCAGGGAGCTTTTGCAACCTAAGAATCTCATCTTCCCGGGCTTTGTATTGGTAGCTACCTTGCTGGAATATCGCGTACATGTAGGCAATTCCTTTGCAACAATATTTGTTATATTATAGGATAAACCTGCATTTAAGTCAAGTACCTTTTTCGCAGCTACAGCTCGCACTGCCTCTGGAACTTTACAAAGTCCTATGATTGTTGGCATAATAAAGATACATCCGCCAAGGAGTATCTACAACGATCAAGCATAGCTACTACACGCGATCAGTCAGTTTTGGTATCCATTAAATGAAGGAGGTAGGTTGAGTTGTCCAATAAGATATGGCTATTAATAGTACTCATTGCAGTGATTGTCCTGACCGGTGTAATAGTAGTGGGTCAGGGCCAATCCACTGCATCAAGGGTAGCCCGATACATGCGCGAGCTGCGGGAGGTTGAGTTTGTTGAGACGCGGCGTAACGCTGTTGAGTGTCTGGGGCGAATGGGCCCGGCGGCGAAAGCGGCCTTACCTACTCTTACGGAAATGGTGCGCGGCGAAGACGAGAAGCTCGCCACTAAAGCAGCGCGGGCAGTATGGCAAATTGCCGGCCCACAGGCAGCCCTCCCATTGTTTCTGGACTACCTCCAAGACCCCGACCCTCAGATTCGCATCCGCATAGTCGAGACGCTGCAGAGCATTGGCCCGCCGGCTTGCGGTGCGGTACCGGCTCTCATAAAGTTGCTGGACGACAGTGATGATCCTTCACTGCGCCTGAAGGTTGCCCAGACCCTGGGGCGCATTGACCGCGGCTCCGTGACCGAGGTCACTGCCACGTTGGCCCAACTGGTGCGACACACTGACCCTCATATCCTCAGTTTGCCCGCTGCCCAAGCTCTGTGGAATATCACCGGGGACGCGGACCTGGTTTTGCCGATCGCAATTCTCTGGGTGAAGGAGCCAGGCTGCGGCACCAGAAAGCAAGCAGCCCAACTATTAATCAATATGGGGCCGGCAGCGAAGCCAGCAATCCCAGCGCTAAAGACAGCACTTGCCGAGACAACGTGTCCATCACGCCAGGAGCTACAGAGAGCTTTGCAGGTCCTGGAAGAAGGAAGACAGTCGCCACCATCTGGACGGCAACATTAGCCCCAGGTGTCAATAGTGGCAGTGAGGACTTATTGGGGATGACCCCAGACCATAGTGAGTTGAATGAAACGGTCCTGCCGAGACCCGAGCGGGCCATTCTGGTGGGAATTGAAGCCCTTACCGAGGAGAGTCGTCACCGTATGCAGGAACTGCTGGAGTTGGTGCGGGCAGCGGGGGCCTCCCCCATCGGGGTCATGGTACAAAAGCGGGGTAGACCGGATCCGGCTACCTTCCTTGGCCACGGCAAGTTGGAGGAGCTGGCCGGGGAAGTGGCCAATGAAGATGCCGATATGGTGGTGTTTGATGCCGAGCTGAGTCCCACCCAGGTGAAGAACCTGGCCGACCAGCTCCAGTGCAAGGTCCTGGACCGCAGTGAACTCATTCTGGACATCTTTGCCCAACATGCCCACAGCCGCGAGGGTAAGCTGCAGGTGGAACTGGCTCAACTTACGTATCTTTTGCCGCGACTGGTGGGGCGGGGCGTAATGATGTCGCGGATTGGTGGGGGTATGCGCGGGGGGATCGGCGTGCGTGGCCCCGGGGAGACTAAACTGGAGATGGATCGGCGCCGCCTGCGCCGGCGCATAACCCGTCTGAATCGGCAACTGGAGGATGTACGACGTCGGCGCGATACCGAGCGCCAGGCCCGGCGCCAGTCAGGGCTGGCCACTGGCAGTATCGTCGGCTACACTAATGCCGGCAAGTCCACCGTTCTCAATGCGCTGGCGGGCTCCGAAGAAGTTGCCGCTCATGACCGCCTCTTTGAAACCCTGGACCCGACGGTGCGCCGCGTTGACGTTGGTGCCGGCCTGCAGGTCATGCTCAGCGACACGGTAGGATTCATCCGCAACCTCCCTCCTAAATTAATAGCTGCCTTCCAAGCCACCCTTGAGGAGGTCGTGGAAGCTGATTTCATCATTGAGGTGATAGACGCCAGTGACCCCGAGGCTACCGGTCATCATCAGGCTACCCAGCAGATACTGGATAGTCTGGGAGTTCTGACTACCCCCCGTGTAATCGTCCTGAATAAGTGGGACCTGGTCTCCACTGATTCGGCGCAGGCACAGACGCTGAGGACAGATTTTCCCGAAGCATTGCCGATGTCAGCCCTGACTGGTGAGGGGCTCGAACAACTGCAGAGCCAACTGCGCAATCTCGTCAGGGAGCGGCGCGTCCACGTGACGGTACGGCTGCCCTACAATCATCTGGAACTTCTAAACCTTTCCCACAGTCGCGGGCGAGTGCTTGATACCGACTATCAGCCAGAGTATGTGGTGGCGACGGTAGAGGTGGACGAGGAGACCCTGGGGCAACTGCGGCCCTACTTAGAGTGAGCCAGAGTGGAACCCTGACGCTGAGCACCA
>JALGTV010000004.1 GCA_029821215.1 Candidatus Zipacnadia bacterium
ATTGCCGGCGAATAGGCGAAGACCATGGCGGGGCATCCTTCGGCAGGCTCAGGACAGAGACGGTGCCCATCCGCATATTCTTCAGCGCGTAGGCGGGGTTCTCTCCTTTGGCAGGCTCAGGACGGTGAGCTTGCCGAACCGCAACCCCGCTCGGATTGGCGCAGGTTAGAGAACCTGCGCTACGCGCGAGCTTTAGCAAGGGCAGTCGGGCCGAGGGTGCCCTCTCACAGTAGTATGGACGAGAATCGGGCCGGGACGGCCCTCCTACAGTAGAGTAGAGGAGAAACAGGCCAGTGCGCCGCAGGCGCATAAAGAATGGCCCTCGTACCTAAGGATTATGAGTAATCATTCGGTAGCTATGCCCTTACCAATTGTGGCGATAGTGGGACGGACTAATGTGGGCAAGTCGGTGCTGTTTAACCGACTGGTCGGCAGGCGCCTGGCGGTAGTGGAGCAGACGCCCGGAGTAACCCGGGATCGGCTGTCAGCCGAGGTGGAGCTGGACGGCCAGCAGATAATCCTGGTAGATACCGGGGGCCTGGCCGGGGCAGAGAGCGATGAGCTGATTACCCAGGTCAGCCAGCAAGCCGCGCGGGCGCTGCAGGAGGCTGACCTGCTGGTCATGGTGGTGGACGCTCAGGAGGGGCTGGTGTCACTGGACCATCAGGTGGCTGATGTAGTGCGACGCAGCGGCAAGCCGTGCATCTTGGTGGCTAACAAGACAGAAAGTCCTAAGATAGAGACCAGTGAGTTTTTCGAGCTGGGGCTGGGTATACCGGTGGACATCTCGGCGCTGCACGGGAAGGGCACTGGGGAGCTGATTGAGGCCATTCTGTCAGAGCTGCCGGAAACTGAAGCTGAACCAGTGCCGGTGGCCGGGGAGACGGCGGTCGCCTTTGTGGGCCGGCCCAATGTGGGCAAGTCATCCATCATCAATGCGCTCCTGGGCGAGGAGCGGGTGATAGTCCACGAGGAGCCAGGGACCACGCGGGATGCGGTAGATATCGTGGTAGACTTCGCCGGCGAGCCATTCCGTCTGGTAGATACGGCGGGATTGCGGCGAGCGGGAAAACGGGGCCGGGGGCTGGAGTACTACAGCAGTCTGCGCACTCTGCGAGCGCTACAGCGGGCCGATGTGGGCCTGGTAATAATGGACGCCGCGGAGGGAATTACCAAGCAAGACGCGAATATAGCCGGTGAAGTGGAGGATGCAGGCCGAGGCCTGGTGATTGTAGCCAATAAGTGGGATCTGGTTCGCCAGGTTGCTGGACAGGGTGAGGAGGGCAGTGAGGAGAAGGCGGGGAGAATGGAGCGGATGCTGCAGGCTGACTTTGAGCGGATGCTACGCAGCCGACTGAGGTTTGCCAATTATGCGCAGGTACTGTTTACCTCAGCAGTTACACAGGAAGGGTTGGTGGACCTGCTGCCTACCGCTCAGCAGGTAGTCCAGGAGTATAACCGCCGTGTTGACACGGGGCCACTTAATCGGGTCATACAAGCGGCCATAGCAGCCCACCAGCCACCAGCGCGGGGCAGCCGCCCGCTGAAGATATATTACACCACTCAGGTCAAATCTGGCCCGCCGACCTTTGTGATATTTGTCAATGACCCGAAGCTGATGCATTTTTCCTATCGGCGCTACTTGGTCAATAAGCTTCGGGAGGCATTTGGCTTTGAGGGCACGCCGGTCCGCCTATTGGTGCGCAAACGAGAGTAACCAAGGAGTCCCAGTGCAGTGACAGCAATAGGAATTGCCATGATAGTTGCCGCGTATCTGGTGGGCGGCATACCGGTTGGCTTGATGGTGGGGCAGGCCCACGGGGTGGACATCAGGGCATATGGCAGCGGCAACATTGGGGCCAGCAATGTGCTGCGGACGCTGGGGGCGAAGGCCGGAGCGGCAGTATGGGTAGCCGACATCCTCAAAGGCTTCGCCCCAGTTACCGTAGCGAAGTACACGCCATTCTCCTCCGAGCCGTGGTTGGCTAGCGTGGCTCTGGCGGCGATTTTGGGCCACTGTTTTTCGCCATACCTGAAGCTATCGGGAGGGCGGGGAGTGTCAACAACGCTGGGGGCACTGTTAGCTCTGGACTGGGTGGTGGGGCTGTCGGCATTAGGCGTATGGGTAATAGTGGTGGCAATCATCCGCTACATATCGCTGGGTTCAATGATGGCGGCATTTAGTGCGCCGGTTTTCTTTGCCTTCTATGATCGGCCGGTGGCTTACTTCGTTTTCGCGCTCATCATATGGCTATTGATTTGGTTTCGCCACATACCCAATATTCGCCGCTTGCTGGCCGGAACCGAGATTAAGATAGGGCAGCGAGGTAAAGAAAGGTCAGAGGGGACTGGGGATGGCTGATAGTGGGCAAGCGGCCAACAAGGTGGCGGTAATAGGTGCTGGAGCGTGGGGCACGACCCTGGCCTGGATGCTGAGTCAGCAGGGCGGCCAGTTGACTCTGTGGGCCCGGCGGCCGCAGCTTGCTGAACAGATTCAAAAACAACGGCACAATGAGCCATATCTGCCGGCGGTGAGCTTGCCTTCTTCAGTGACGGTGACCGCCGATATGGCCACAGCGGTGTCAGATGCCGAAGTAGTGATAGTGGCTGTGCCCTCGCACGGTTTTCGCGAGGTGATGCGGCAGGCAGCCGAGTATGTGATGCCGGAAGCGGTGGTAGTCAGCGCGACTAAGGGGTTAGAGCGAGACAGCGGGATGCGGATGAGCGAGATTTTGGCCGAAGAGTTGGGTGATGACTACATTGTGGTAGCTCTATCGGGGCCGAATTTGTCCGGAGAAATCATCAAGGGGATACCCACGGTGAGTGTGGCTGCGTCGGAAAATCACCCAGCAGCCGCGCAAATTCAACGATTGTTGGGGTCACCTCGCTTTCGCGTTTACCGAAATTATGATATAATAGGAGTGGAGTTGTGCGGTGCACTCAAAAATATCATCGCTATTGGCGCTGGCATTAGTGACGGCCTGGGGTATGGAGCCAATACTAAAGCGGCCCTGATTACCCGGGGTCTGGCCGAGATAGCCCGACTCGGAGTACAGTTAGGGGCCCAGTTGGCGACGTTTTGGGGCATCGCTGGGGTCGGTGATGTGGTGGCTACCTGCAACAGTAAGTTAAGCCGTAATTGGCAGGCGGGACGGCGGCTGGCTGCTGGTGAGAGTCTGGAGCAGATTCAAACCAGCACCCGCAGCGTAGCCGAGGGCATCTACACTACGGCGGCGGCGTGCCAACTCGGGCGGCGCTATGATGTGGAGATGCCGATAACAGAGGCACTTCACCAGGTTTTATTTGAAGGAGGGGATGTGGCCGGGGCGGTGCAGGAATTGATGACCAGGCCGGAGAAATTAGAGACCGAGCCCGGGCAGACATAATGAGAGGGAGGGGCAACAGCCGGATAGGGAGCCGGGCAGGGGAACGGTAGTATCAACTAAATCTTTAAGGAGGTGACCAGGTGGCACGCACCTGGAACAAATCAGAGATCGTAGAGGTGGTAGCAAAAGAGACGGGACTTACGAAGGTGGCAGCCGGGGAGGCGGTAGATACCATCCTTAACACCATTACCAAAGCACTGCAGGCACGTGAGCGCGTGCAGCTTACCGGGTTTGGGACCTTTGAAACCCGTGAGCGCAAGGCCCGTACCGGTCGGAATCCACAATCCGGCGCAGCAATGTACATACCGGCTACTACGGTGCCGGCCTTCAAGGCTGGTAAGGCTCTCAAGGATGTAGTGAAGGGATAAACTGGTAATTTGTGCTCAGGGTGTTGTTATCGCCTACTTAGGAACTTTAGACCAGCCTGCGATAGCGCTTGGGCACACAGATCACAACTTGTGTCCACCGTAGGAGAATATAGACAGGTAAGGACACTCTCATTCCCTGAGCACACCGGTCGGGGCGTGGCGCAGCTTGGTTAGCGCGTTTGACTGGGGGTCAAAAGGTCGCCGGTTCAAATCCGGCCGCCCCGACCATCCTCTTTTTTAGGCCAGCCTCACCGGAGGCCGGCAGGAGGTAGTGTACAGTTACACAGGTCGTCTCCGTGGCGGTATAGAAAGCTGAACAGGGGACGGCTTTTGGGGTGCCTAATTGTTGACAAATCCTCTCAATACTCTACTGACTTAGCACCCGTAGGTTACCATGGCTAATGAAAAGCAATCTTACCCACCAGAGGACCTGGCCGCAACGACCTTCGCTCGATACACCGACTACGTCAATCCCGGGTTCGCCGCCTTAGTCAAGTTCATGGGGCTGGACGTCGTGGAAGTTAGTGCCCAGGGTTGCTACGTTACGGCTTCTGATGGACAGCGATACTTGGACTGCCTGGGTGGTCCCGGTGTTTTTACTATGGGCCACCGCCATCCGCAAGTGGTTGAGGCGGTACACAAGCAGTTAGAGCGCATGCCGCTGAGTAGTCACACTCTGCTGAACCCCCTACAGGCAGAGCTGGCCGAGAGATTGGCAGATATAACCCCCGGGGAGTTGCAGTACAGTTTTCTGGGTAACTCCGGGGCCGAGGCGGTAGAAGGGGCGTTAAAAGTGGCCCGTGCCTCCAGTGGTAAGCCCAAGTTTGTGGCAGCCCAAGGCGGCTTTCATGGCAAAACCTTCGGCGCCTTAAGTGCCTCGGGACGTGAGGTGTACCGCCAGCCATTTTACCCGCTGCTACCCGAGTTTGTGCATGTCCCGTTTGGCGACGAGGATGCTTTGGCCCAGGCAGTAGATCAAAACACAGCCGCGGTAATCCTGGAGCCTGTCCAGTGTGAGGCTGGTATCATTGTTCCGCCTGAAGGTTACCTGCAAGCGGCCCGGCGGATTTGTGATGGGGCAGAGGCACTGCTGATTCTCGACGAAATCCAGACGGGACTAGGTCGTACCGGCAAGATGTTCGCCTGTGATTGGGAGAGTGTTTGCCCGGATATTATGACCTTGGGCAAGGCGCTGGGAGGAGGGGTGATGCCGATTGGGGCATTTATTGCTCGTCCGGCTATCTGGGAGGCATTCAAGGAGAATCCTCTCATCCACAGCTCAACCTTCGGCGGCAACCCCCTGGCTTGTGCGGCGGCGCGGGCAGCCCTGGAGGTCATTGAAGAGGAAAACTTAGTTGAAAGGGCGGCCCAGCGAGGCGCACAATTGGCGGCTGGCGTACGAGAGGTGGCCGCCGATTATCCACAGATGGTCACCGAGGTGCGGGCTAAGGGATTGCTGGTCGGGCTGGAATTCACTGACAGTGATATCGGCGGCCTGGTCATCGCGGGGTTGGCTCAGCGACAGATATTGACCGCTTTTGCGCTTAATGCCCCCAAGGTAGTGCGGTTTGAGCCACCAGCAATAATCACTGCTGACCAGATTGAGCACGTAGTGGCCGCCCTCCAGGAAGCATTGGAGCAGACTGCTGAATTGCTACAATTGCAGTAGCCTGGTATTATGGGAGTATGAGCCAGCAGCGACTGTACCTGGTTGATGGTGAGTCACCTCAGTCCGAGCGCCGGCGTCGTCAGCGCCAGCAGCAGTCTAATTGTTGTAGCTGTGTGCTGGTGATAGTATCGCTGCTAATTGCTTTGATAGCTCTCCGCAGTCCGCTGACCCGCTGGTGGAGGGAAAGGCAAGATGTGGCCAGCCGATCCGGGCCAGCAGCAATGTTTCCCCTCAGTCTCCAGACCGATGCCCCCAGTTACTACCGGTATGAGTTAGTCCGTATTGACCTCCATGTTGTGGACCCGGGCGGGAAGCCGATACGGGTAGCTGAGTCGCCCTCCATAGTCGTGCGTCGTGATGATGAGGTGGTTGTGACGATAGCTGGAGTGCGCAAGCTGGTACCGAAGTACGACCCCGAGCAGGGCATATATCAATGCTATTGGCCAGTGCCCTGGCGAGCAAAACCGGGAAGGTACGTGGCGGAGGCGAAAATGGAGCTGGAGAATGTTGGGGACTGGCCGTGGGAAGTGCCGCCTACCGGCGCTAAGGGAGATGAGGAAGACAGCAGCCCGCCGACCGAAGGTTCGGGATACTGTGTGGCTCAGGCCGAGTTTAGTATAAAAAGCCGCCCCCCACCCCAGTTGCCAGCCGGACTATGCGCTGTTACCTGGGAGGCAGATTTCCCCCAAGGATTTGTCCGCCGGCCCGATGGTAGTAGAGGCGACTGGCAGGCCATGCTGGACTGGGCTGAGTTTATGGGAGCTGACTGCCTGTGGTACCGCGGGGCGGTAACGGCTACCTTTCGCGGCGCTTTATCATTCCAGCAGCCGTTTGCTACGCACAATCTAAAAGCAATACCTCGTCTGGCCAATGCCGCTCACCGACGGGGACTGAAGTTTGGGGTATGGGCATCAGCCTATGCTACCTACCCCCATCACACCAATAAAGATAAGCCTGGTTATGACTACGCTCAGGATATCTCCCGCAGCACCGGAAAGGTCTCGGCGGTTGACTTCATCTCGCTGCTGGACCCGGTACGCCGCGAGCATCTGACCGATTTCTTCAAGCAGATGCAGAAGATGGATAACGTTGATTTTATTGGCGTGGACTACCTGCGCAGTGACCGGGGCGGCTATGAGATGACGGACTTATTCACCAGCCAGATGCCGGTAGAATTGCCTGCTGGCTGGGAACAGTGGGGGCAGAAGCGCCGCTGGAAGTATGTAGCTACTAAGGTTGAGAAACAATGGCAAACAGATGCTGACTTTTATGAGCAGTGGAACTGGTGGCGAGCTCACCGGACAGCCCAGATTGTCAGCCAGATCATATCCGAAGGCCACATCACCAAGCCAGTATGGATTTTTTCGCTGGGCTGGATGCACGGCACCCAGCACGGTCAGGATCCAGTTATGCTTACTGACGCCGGAGCAGCGTTGATTGCTCCTATGCTTTATCAAGTCCACAGTCAGCCGCACTTTGATGCAATGGTCAGAAGCTGGGAGGAGTATATGGACACAGGTGTGGCTAATGTGGCTGCCGGCGATGAGGTAGATGACCACTGGCATCAGCGCTCGCGGCGGCCGGCAGCGCCTGAGCTGCTGTATGAGCGGATGATGACTGCCCACCACCAATTTATCCCCCACGGCCAGACAATGGGGGCGTTCTGGCATGATATATCCCGGGCGGCCGTACGCGGGAAGTTAGGGCCGTATCCAGGCCGGGAGTGGGCACTGGCTGGCGCGGCTGCTTTCAGCGAGGTCCGCAAGTCGTGGCAGGTGTATCCGCTCAGGGTGGAAATCAAGGCTGCTGAGAGTGCAGCTATAGGATCGAGTTGGGCCGCTCGCGTTATTATCGAGAACCTGAGCCAGGCGGACATCAACGATATAGAAATATCTGTACAGAAGACGCCGTATGTCAGCTCTACCGGTCAACCGACCAAGACGGTTCCCAAGTTGGGGGCGGGCGAGCGCATTGAAGTACCAATGTGGGTGAAGATAGATCAGGCCAGTGCACAGCGAGCCAACAGATTTATGGTGGCGGTAAGGATAAACTGGCCAGAGGGCGACTATGGCGAGCAGTTCCGCAATGACCTACCTCGCACCATCGTAGTGATGCAGTATGTTCAGGGCACCTAACCGGGGGCAAACAGCTCACTAAGTACTGCTCTAAATGATATCGGATGAGCCTTAGAAAGCTGTGGCAAAAACTAACCGGCGCAAAGCCGCCGGTATGGGTATTGACTCGCCCCGGCCAGGGCGAATTTGAGCAGGTCGCCCCATATTACGACCACTTAATGCGTACCGTGCCCTACCGGCAGTGGGTAGATTACGTGGAGAAGCTGCTGCGTCGGCACCAGGCCAGTCCCCGCAAGGTCCTTGATCTGTGCTGTGGGACAGGACAGGTGGGAGTGGAGATGGTCCGCCGGGGATACGAGGTGATAGGAGTAGATCTCTCCGAGCCGATGGTCAAGGGGTGTAGTCAGCAGAATCCGCCACTGCCGGCGGTGGTTATGGATGCCCAGCGGCTGGGCCTGGCATCGGGCTGCCTGGATCTGGTCGTCTCGCTATATGATAGTCTCAACTACATCATCCAACCCGCAGGCCTGGAGGACTGCTTTCAGGGAGTCAACTACGCTCTGGGGCCGGGTGGTCTGTTTATCTTTGACCTTAATACCGAGCATGCTCTGCGCAGCGGTCTGTTTACCCAGAACAACCTGGATACCACTGATCCCCTCCAGTACTCCTGGAAGTCCTACTGGAACCCCGAGACTCGACTATGTCGGATTGATATGCGGTTCCGATGGGATGAGGGGGAGCAGCCAGTCCAATTCACCGAAACCCACTACGAGCGAGCCTATGAGGAGACCCAAATACAGCAGATGCTGACCACCGCCGGATTTGAACAGATCAACATCTATAATGCCTATACGCTCAACCGGCCAACACGCTGGTCAGACCGCATATATTATGTGGCCCAAAAACCGCAATAGCGCCCTGATTGCCCCAGCTAAACCTTCCATCGTCTGTGCAACCACAGCCATTGTTCGGGATATCGCTTTATCTGTTCCCCCAGTATCTCATTAAGGATTCTGGTGTTTTCCACGATGTCATGGTCACGGTTGCCGGTTTCAACGAGTTCAACAGCCGGCAGGATATAGCCGTCAACCGTACCATCGGGCCGCCGAAGACCGAAGAGTGGCACTATGGCGCAACCAGTACGCAGGGCCAGGGTAGCCGGGCCTGCCGGTGTGGCCGCCGGACGGCCCAGGAAATCCACTACCACTCCCCCCACTGCCGTGTGCTGGTCGGGCAAAATTGCCAGGCAGTTGTTGTCCCGCAGTACACGCAGCATCTCCCGCAGATCTTCGCGGGCCAGGATGCGTTCACCGTGATGTTGACGCGCCTGATTGATGAGGTTAGCGGTAAACTGTTCGTTGGCATCGCGAGCGATTACCACGATAGGGAATCCCTCGGCGGCCAGGCGAGCCCCACCCAGCTCCCAATTTCCAAAATGCCCGGTAAGAAGAATGACACCGTTGCCCTTCTCCAGCGCCGTCCGCAAATGCTCCTGCCCACGCAATGTCACCATCTGTTTGAGTTGCTGTGGCCCTATATAGCGCATCTTCAGCAATTCCATCATTGTCTTACACATATTCACGGTGGCCTGTCGGGCGATGTGGCGGCGTTGGCGCTCATCGAAGCGGTCGCCGAAAGTTAGGCGGATGTTTTCCTGGGCCAGATGCTGCCGCGAGGGAACAACCACGCACACTATGTAGGCGAAAGCCGTAGCTATCCGCCGCAGCCAGCTAAGCGGCAGTATACGGACCAGCCCCGCAACCACCATCATAAACAGGCGCAATAGCAAGTAGCCAAGTTTTCGTCTCACTGGTTGCCTGCGATCAGTCATTGTCGGCAACAGTCACTTTCTCCCTGACCTTCTCCACAATACGATTGATGTGGCTCTCACCTTCTATTACGGACAACTGGCAGCTTACCTCGGCCACTGGCACCGACCAGTCCATCTGAAGCCATTTTACCGCATCCTTGGAGGTGCACACAATCATTTCAACATCATGGTGGCGCGCCACCTGTTGGATATGCTGCATATCGGCGGGATTGTAGGCGTGATGATCCGGATAACGCAGGGGCACTACTTGGGCACCTGCCTGTTGCAGGGACGCTTCAAAGGACTGCGGGTTGCCAATGCCGGATACAGCCAGGACGCGAGCGCCTGCCAACTCCTTCAGTATCGCTGTCTCGCCGGCCAGTGACGATAGCGAGGATAACTGGTGGATAGTAACCACCCGGGGGATTGCCGGCACCGCTGTTGCCAGCAGATCCCGCAGGGCGTCCAGTTGGCCAGAGGTGGCTTGGTCGGCATGGGTTATCCAAACCTGCTCGGCCCGGCGCAAGTGAGAGAGCGGCTCGCGCAGGCGACCGGCCGGGAATAGCCGCTGGTCGGCGAGAGACTGGGTCGCGTCCACCAGAACAATATCAATTAGTTTGCTCATACGAAAGTACTGAAATCCATCATCCAGCAGGACAACCTGGGCCGGCGTCTGGTCGGCCAGTAATTTGATGGCTGCCTCCCGCCGCTTGCCCACGGCTACCGGCACGGCCGCCAGACTATTGGCCAGCATGTAGGCCTCATCACCCGCCTCAGAGACCGAAATCAACAGCCCCTGCTCATCACTTATCAAGGCGGGTACACTATGGCTGGCCCGGCGGTAGCCGCGCAGCACAATAGCCGGACGCAAGCCTGCCTGGGACAGGCGGCGGGCCAGGAACTGCACCACGGTGGTTTTGCCGGTGCCCCCTAAGGTCAGGTTGCCCACACTGATAGTGGGCAGAACAGGGTCAGTCTGACTCTTCAGGCCCCAGCCGTAAATCGCCAGATTGGCCTTCAGACCCAGCCGGTATAACCCGGACAGGGCACTTAGCAGTCCCCGACTGATACTGGGACCGTTGGGCGGGGCCGAGATGACGCGGTGCCACCAGCGGTGCAGGAAAGGGGCACTATCCTGGGTGGGCAATGGTGCAGTGCTCATTGGTGATCAAGCAACTCAGCTAAGTACCGAGCAGTGCGCTGAGAACCTCCGGAGTATTTGTCAATCACTGCAGGACCCTTGGCCTGGTATAGCTGACGCTCGGTCTCAGAAGACAAGAGGACATTGGCTGTATCTACTAATTCATCAAGATCATCAATGGTTATGGCCGCTTCCTCTCGCAACACAATATCACTTATGTCGCGGAAATTGTGCATGTGCGGCCCAAAGATTACTGGTTTTCCCTGAGCGAGCGGTTCCAGCACATTGTGTCCGCCCTGGGGCACCAAGCTGCCGCCCATAAAAACTATCGTGGCAATACTGAACACGTGGGACAGCTCGCCGATGGTATCCAACAGTACCACCCGGACTTCCGGCGACGAGGGAGGAGGGCCGGGGTTGTCGGCTGCCAATTCATCTAAGGCCCGGCTACGGCGGTAAGTCGCGTAGCCATATTCGGTAATTAACCTTTCCAGATCGTCGCCCCGGTGGGGATGGCGGGGCGCTAATATGAGCCGTAGCGATGGATGTTGGCCGTGGAGCCGGTCAAAAGCCTCAAGGATAATCTCATCTTCACCCGGGTGAGTGCTAGCAGCAATCATAACCGGAGCTTGTTGAGAGAAGCCGAAGTCCTGCCGCCACTTGGCCGCTTCCTCGGCAGGCAGGTGGGGGAAATTCTCATCAAACTTGGAATTCCCGCATACTACCACCCGCTCCTGGGGGGCTCCCAGTGATACAAACCGCTGCGCATCCTGTTCAGATTGGGCACAAATAAGGTCAATATTGCCCAGCGTCCAGGCAAATAGGGGCCGCGCCCACCGGTACTTTCGGTAGCTGGCATCGGAGATGCGACCATTGGCCACGGCGGTGGGAATACCACGGCTATGGGTAGAAGCCAACAGATTAGGCCACAATTCAGTCTCAATCATCACCACCATATCGGGACAGATCGCTCGCAGGGCCCGCTGGGTAATGACCGGGAAGTCAAAGGGGAAGTAGAAAATGCTGTCCACATCCAAGTCGAGCTTCTCCGCCATCTGCCGACCCGTGGCGGTGGTAGTGGACAGGACCACGCGGGCGGCCGGTTCGGCCAGATGCAGGTGGTGCAGAATCGGCTGCGCCGCCGCCACCTCGCCTACCGAGACCGCCTGTATCCAGATGACTGGGTCGCTATTGTTCTTGGACTTACGCGCTGTCAAGGGCACACTGCCCAGCCGTTCGGCCAGTCCGTCACGCGATTTACCGCGAATGATCAACCGCCACAACAGGTAGATAATAGCCACCGGTAGCAGCAGTACCAGCAGCAGGTTATAGACCAGTTGTTTCCAGTCTACAGCGTTAGTTGGATTGCTCATAGTCAAGCGGATTCGAGTAGTTCATAACTCCCGATAGTATTCGGCGTGAGGAATCAACACCGGGAAGCCCGTTTTTCGCACATAGCTCCTGGAGTTACTGAATTATTCCGGTTTGCTGGGCCGCCGAGCTTTCATACAGGCGGCGGTAGAGGCCATCCTGGGCCATTAGCTGCTCGTGGGTCCCCTGTTGAACTATGCGGCCATCATCCAAGACCACAATTCGGTCGGCATTGCGCACTGTGGAAAGACGGTGAGCGATAATAAGCGCGGTGCGATGCTCCAACAAGCTGTCCAGTGCTTTGTGAATCGCAGCTTCACTTTCCCGGTCAAGAGAAGAGGTCGCTTCGTCCAGTATTAGTATGCGCGGGTCGCGCAGCAGTGCCCGGGCAATAGCTATGCGCTGGCGTTGGCCACCCGACAATTGGACGCCCCGCTCGCCCACGGGGGTATCATAACCGTCAGGTAACTGGGTGATAAACCCGTGAGCGTTAGCCGCCTGGGCAGCGGCAATTATTTGCTCCTGACTTGCCTCCGGCCGGGCAAAGGCAATGTTTTCTCGTACCGAGCCGGCGAAGAGCAGGGTCTCCTGGGGCACAAATCCCATAAACGAGCGCAGGGAATTCTGGGTGACATTGCGCACGTCAATGTTATCAATCATCACCTGCCCACCCTGCACATCATATAGGCGAGGGACCAGATTGGCTACTGTGGTCTTACCGGCGCCGCTGGGACCGACCAGCGCCACCGTCTCACCTGCGGCAATATCAAGGTTAAATCCTTTCAGCACGGGCTGCTGGGAGTCATAGGAGAAGTCCACATTGTCAAAGCGGATGGCTCCCTGAGCAGCGGTGATGGGGACCGCGTCCGGGGCATCGCGTACGTCAGAAGTCTGGTCCAATAGCTCCAGGGTCCGCAAGGCCGCCGCCTCAGCTCGCTGCAAGTTGAGGTTCAAGCGGGTAAGACGACTTATCTCGTGGCCGACGCTTTGCATAAGCAGAACAAGAGTTACTAAGCCAGCGGGCAGTATGCGGCCGCTGAGAATCTCATTGGCTCCCAACAGTAGTCCGCCACATAGCGCCAGACTTACCAGTATACCGGCAACTATCCTGTTAGCTGCCCTCATACGGGCACCGCGCAGTTCGGCCCGGCGCACCCCCTCGGCGGTGTCCCCGAACCTCTCCACGATTGTAGGCTCCATCCCAAAAATCTTAATAGCGCGGATAAGACCAAACCCTTCCTCAACATTGGTGGTCAGGTCAGCCATGCGCTCCTGAGTCAGGCGACTGTAGCGACGCACTCGGGCACCTAAACTGCGGGTGACCAGGTATACCACCGGCCCAATCACTGCCATCAGCAGGGTTAGCCGCCAGGATATCTGAATCATGCGAACCGTCATCACCAACGCACTCAGCGGTGCTACCACCAGCGCAGACAGATTACCGGTCAGTGTGCTCTGAAGCAGCGTAGTATCGTTATTGATCCGGGATATCAATTCTCCGGAGCGCTGCTTATCAAAGAATCTCATAGACAGCATCTGTAGATGGCCAAAGACGGCGGCTCGCAGGTCCAACAGCACCTTCTGGCCCAGCCATTCGCACATATACATAGCCGCCCCGCCCGTTAATGCTGCGGCGACCAGATAGCAGAATAATACTAAGGTGGCACGCAACAGCTCGGCCATCGGCGCACCGGAGGCGGCTGCATCGGCACTGGCCAGCTTTTCAAACAGTCCTCTAAAAACAGGCAGGGTCTGATAGACTGCCTGAGCATTTAGCAGGCCAGCAGCAGCCATCAGCAGCAGGGCCACAATTAGCCCCTTGCGGTATTTGCTGGCAAAACTGCGCAGGGCCCACAGCCCCTTCATATTTTATCCTCCGTCGGCTGCAAACTCGGTGCCCGGCTGTGTTCGCTGTTGCCAGGCAAGCCTAACACTTCCGCCACTACCTGTGCCGCCCGCCGCGAGGCTCCGGGCGGCCCTAATACTTCCCTGACCTCGGCCAGATCACGTTTCATCTGGTCCCAGCGGGCAGGATTAGTGTATAAGTCCACGACCTCGCAGGCCACGCGGTCGGGATTTACATCCCACTGGAGCAATTCGGGAATGACCCGGCGCTGGGCAATAATATTGGGCATTGCGTAGTACTCGGTGCCGAAATCTGACAGCCAGTATTGGACTACCATAGCCCTCGTTCCCCGATATACCATTATCATCGGGCAATCGGCGGCAGCGGCCTCCAAGGTGGCTGTGCCTGATGCGGCTACTACCATGTCACAAGCCATTATAAGGGTGCGACTGTCAGAGAGGCAAGTTATGTAATCAGCCTGGTCGGCTTGATGGTCAAGGCGGCCTGGCTTACCCGGAGGCCAAATTGACCACAAAAAGCGAGAGTCAGGTAGTTTATTGTTTATGAGTGTAGTAGCGCTGAGAAGTTGCGGTCCAATACAGCGGCGCTCCACCGACCGACTGCCCGGCATAAGGCCCACAACGGGCTGGCCATCAGGCAGAGCATGCTTCCGACGAAACGCGGCCCGGTCGGCCGGTGGGCTGATGCGGTCTAAAACCGGATGGCCGGTCCAGTGAACATTAACGCCTCTATCGCGTAGGTTCTGGGCTGACCATTCAAATGGGGTAATCACCACATCAGTCAATTCAGCCAGGAAGGACCAGTCGCGCCGTTGACGGCTCCAGGAAGAGGGCGGGAAGTAATACAAAATGCGCTGGCCGGGGCAATACCGCCTGAGGGTACGCGCCAGGCGGACATTGAAAGCACCAAAGTCAACCAGTATCACCAATGCTGGCTGGCGGCGGGCAATGAGCTGGGCAATGCGGTACTTTTGCAGCAGTAAATATGGTACCCGCCGTAGCGCCCCGGCAATCCCGACAGTGCCCCATTCCGAACTGCCAAAGTCAGTGACTACGCCCGCCTGACGCATAAGCGGACCGCCGGCTCCGGTTAGCTGCAACTGGGGCCACTGAGCCAACTGTTGCGCCAACAGGGCCGCATGCAGGTCTCCGGAGGGTTCGCCGGTGACAAAGAATATTTCCTGAGTGGTGCTCATAGGGTGGCTGTATCGCTGTCGGGTTATGCGCCATGTCATTCGCCGGCTCAGTCAATGGGGGTCAGCCTGCCGGCCGCGATAGCCCTCGCCCATACGGCGCATAAACTCAACCAATTGCTGCACTTGCGGTGTCTGCTCAACTTCGTCAGCTATTTGCTCTAAGGCATCGCCAGTATTCAGGTCACTGCGGAATAGCAGCCGGTAGGCTCGCTTAAGATAAGTAATGCCTTCTTCCGATACTTGCTGGCGGCGCAACCCCACCACATTGATCCCCCGCGGCCGGGCCGGATTGCCGTCGGCAATAGTGTAAGGAGGTACATCGCGTACTACCTTGGAAGCCCCACCGACCATTGCCACCGTTCCTATGGTGACGTATTGGTGAACTCCGGCCATTCCGCCCAGGTTAGCGTAATCTCCTATAACACAATGCCCACTGATCCCCGCATAGTTGGCCAACAGAATATTGCTGCCGATCACCACGTCATGCCCAATGTGGGAGTAGGCCATAAGCAAGTTATCGTTGCCGATGCGAGTGCTTTGCCCTTCACTGCTGGCCCGATGCACAGTTACATATTCGCGGATGTGATTATTCTCACCGATGACCAGATACGTAGGCACGCCGCTGTACTTCATATCCTGGGGAGGTTCGCCTAACACAACCCCGGTGTGAACAGTGTTATTGGGTCCCATACGCGTACCCTCGCGAATTACCGTATACGCCCCAATCTCACATCCCTGTCCAATCTGGGTATTAGCTTCAATAATGGCGTAGGGATGGATAGTTACATTCTCTCCCAGTTCGGCACCAGGACTGACTATGGCGGTGGGATGAATATTCATATTCGCCTCGGGTTACATTACTGATCCTCGTCGGCGGACTGGGAATCCTCGGCCACTAAGGCAAAGGTGAGTTCTCCTTCACAAGCTACCTCACCATCTACCCGGGCCACGGTACGAACCTTGCCAATACTGCCGCGCTGTTTGATCAATTCCGCCTCAGTAATTAACTGATCACCAGGCACCACCTGGCGACGGAAACGGACCTTATCTATTCCCCCGAAGAACGCCTGCTGGCCCTCGGCATCAGCACCACACAGCAAGAAAATGCCCGCTACCTGAGCCATCGCTTCCACCATTAGCACACCAGGCATGACCGGCTGCTGGGGCCAATGGCCGGTGAAATACGGCTCGTTAATAGTAACGTTTTTTATGCCCACCGCACGCTGGCCAGGCTCTATTTCCAGGATGCGGTCAACCATAAGAAAAGGATAGCGGTGGGGTAGAGTCTGGAAAATGGCGTGGATATCCATCAGCCCAAGCTCCTCTCAGATGGAAACGGATGGCAGTCCAGGTGCTGCCCCAGTAGTGGTAGGCCCGGTAACAGATTACCCAACGATCCTCCGCAACTCTCAGGGCAGTATATAACCTTATCATTATAGCAAAGCACTTTGCCCCTGTCAAACATAGTGGCCGAGCTGATAGGGCTGATAATGTGAAGCTTACTGATCGTCTCGGAGATGCAGCCTGTGCCTGGGCAGCGCGGTTGAGGGAGGAATTGGCCGGATGTTACGGAAGTCATAATTAGTCAGATAAGCCGAGCAGTAATCTCCGGGTATCAGATATGAGGAGGAAGGCCATAATGAATAGACAGAACTTCGCGATGAAAAGCGAAAGGATCCGCGAGCAGTTTGAAGCACTGAGGGAATCTGTTCCCCAGCGATTCAGCCGGCGGCTGAATCTGGCCTGGAGCAACTGGGGGTTTGGTGTTGAGCCGCTGCAGCAGTCAGCCGAACGTCTGGCTGAAGCCGGGCTGGAATTCATTGAGCTGCACGGCAACCACTATGGGCCGGATTTAGGCTACGACGTGGATGAGACTCTCAAGGTGCTGAATGATTACGGTCTGCAGGTGGCTGGGGTGTGTGGGATGTACTCGCCCGATAACGATCTGTCCAGCAATCGGGCTATCCAGCGCCAGGCTGCCATTGATTACCTGAAGCGGGAGATACCTTTCACCCGGGCGGTCGGCGGCAGCTATCTGCTAATCGTCCCTGGCGCAGTAGGACGTCCAGAACCATACGATGATACCGAATTTCATCGCTCCGTCCAGACCCTGCGGATGGTGGCTGACCTTTTCCTACAGCATAACATCAAGGCAGCCATCGAACCTATCCGCTCGGCGGAAGTCAGCTTCATCCACACTATTGCTGATGCCAAGCAATATATTGCGGCAGTAGATCATCCTGGTATTGCCCACATCAATGGGGACGTCTACCATATGCTAACCGAGGAGAGCCACGTGGGCGAAGCGATACTGGAAGCGGGTGATATGCTGGTGAATCTGCACTTTGCCGATAGTAACCGCAGGGCGGTCGGCCAGGGCTCACTTGATGTAGACACCATCATAAGGGCACTGTACCTCATTGGCCACAATACTGACGGCAGGTACGTCACTTTCGAGCCCTTAGGTCCGGGGGGCAATCCATACCCGGCTATGCATGGCAGAACCGACTCCGCCACGCTGGATGAACTGGTGAACCAATCGGTCACATACTTCCGCAGCCGCGAGGAGACGGTGCTGGCACAATAGCGGCATAGCCGGTGGAAGTCTCACTTCATAGCTTTGACAGCATTGTTGTCGTCTGTTGAGTGGGCCAAACAAACAATCTGGAGGTATTCCGCAATGAGTAAGACTGCGTTGCTATATGCTGTCATCGGACTAATTGGGTGGGGCACTGCCCCACTCTTTGATAAACTGGCGATGACCAATTTATCAGCCGGGGCTGCGGCGATTCTGCGCTCGGGGTTAGCCACTATTATTCTGGTGGGCTATGGTGGGGTGGCCGGATGGCTGCCGGAAATTACCGCGGAGGGCATCGTTCCCGTGCTACTTCTCTTAGCTGGAATCGTTGCCTCACCAGTAATCGGCAACTTTGCCTATCTGCGCGCCCTCAAGGAGGCCGAGGCCTCACAAGTGACCCCGATTGTATTCAGTTCTCCCCTGTTAGCGGTGATTTTGGCGGTGCTGTTTCTGGGTGAACGTCTGACC
>JALGTV010000176.1 GCA_029821215.1 Candidatus Zipacnadia bacterium
GGTGACCAGAAGCAGGCCATTTACGCCTGGCGCAATGCCCGCCCGGAGAATATGGATCGGCTGCTACCCTTTGATGAACACGATACCATAGAGGGCAGCCAGGTATTCCGGCCGCTAACCGGCACTTTCCGGCTGGATCGCAAGCTCACTGACTGTGCCAACCGGGCTGCGGCCCGCGTCCGTCCCCAGGACCCGCCGCTGGACAGTGTCAGCTCCGAGTCTGGTCAGGTGGTACGGGTGGTGCCTTTCGTAGCAGAGGAAGATGAGACTGCCCGCCATGCCCGCCGCCGGCAGGCCGCCTATATTGCCGAAAGGATTCAGCAGCTTGTCCTGAAGCAAGAGCAGTTCCAGTACAAAGATATTGGGGTGCTAATGCGCCGCCGCTCGGAGTTCCGCCATCTGAAAAAAGCCTTTGAAGACCGCCAGATCCCCTATCAGGCTCAGGGTGGCGTCGGCTTTTTTGATCATCCCCTGGCCCGCGATGTGCTGGCCTATTTGCATGTCATCACCAACCCATTCGCTGACCAGTATCTTATCCGCCTGCTGACTTGCCCGCCTATCTGCCTTAATGACCGCCAGCTATTCCTGCTGGCCACTGCTCCCCAAGAATCAACTACTGGCTCAGCTTCCCACCGCCGACGCACTCAACCCCTCATCACTTCCCTGCGCGAGCTGGTCCAAGGCAATGACCAATGGCGCCCACCGGCCGAGCGCGAAGAGTTGCCCATCAAACCATTGCGCCAGTTGCTATCCGTCATAACCAACCTGCGCCGGCGCCGCTTGTTGGAGCCGGCCCGCACCATCCTGGAGCTTATTCTCCAGCAGTTGCCCACTGAGGGCCTAACTGCCGCCGAACGGGCCTCAGCACCGTCGGTCAAGGCCACGCTTCAGGCGATAATCCAGGAACTCAGCACCGAGGGACGGCCGGCTGACACCGCCTCCCTGCTGGATGCCCTCCAACTATATCAAGACCGCGACACATTGCGGCTACCCACCGCCGACACGCCCGCCTATAATGCTGTTCAGGTAATGACTATTCACCAGGCCAAGGGTTTAGAGTTTGGAGCTGTCTTTGTTATGGCCTGGGTGCTTCGCCCCCGCCCTCCTATTTATGATGAAAACTGGGGATTGCTGCAATATCCGACAACTGGCGACGCGCAAGCTAAGCGGACATGCTACAAACTTTTTGGCGGCAGTGGTAATGAAGATGATCCAGAGGAAGCACGACTCTGGTATGTAGCGATAACTCGGGCTGAGCACCTGCTGGAGGTGACTTTCGCCACCGGCTCCTCCGCTGAGGACATTCCCCGGGCCGATGACCTCCAGACGGCAGTAGCGCAAGACGGGCTGACTTTAGCCGGTGAAGAGACTGCCGGCACCGGCTATTCCCACATCGCTCCCCTGCTGCCCCGACGACTGCCGTCAGAGGTGCAGATGGCCCGCCCAACGCCATTTATAACCACCAGTTTCACTGCATTGCATAACCTGCTGGAATGTCCCTTGCGCTGGTGGATAGCGGCCCAGTGGCGCCCGGATGAGGCATTTGCCCATCCCGGCCAGGATAATGCAAGAATAGCCGTGGGTACCTGCTTCCATAGCTACGTGGCCGCCCACTACCAGGCAGGCAAGCCACTTGATGAGGGCCAACAGGAGCGTCTGATCCAGGCGGTAATGGGCGAGGCCGACCCGGCCGCTATTGACCGGGTCACCAGGCTCATGGCCGCTTTTGCCGCCAGCGCCTGGGCACGATTGCATCCGGGCGGCGAGAATGTAGAGCGGCCCATTCATCTGATCCGAGAAGTGGACGGGGCCATCATTGATATCAGCGGCCTGGTGGACCTGCTGCTGGCTGACCGGGGCCAATTCATTGACTTTAAGACCAACCGTCATCTGGACCAGTCGGACCTGGACACCTATGCCCTGCAGATGTACATCTACCAGCAGGCCTTGCTATCTGAGCACTCCGGGCCATCATCGCTGCAACCAGTCATTGTCCACGTTACTGAAAGTGGACTTAAGGAAATACCCCTCAGCGAATCGGCTATTGCTGCCCAGGAGCCTTATCTGGAGCAAGCCCTGACCCAGTTAGTACAATACCAATCAACTGCTCAGCGGCCGGCACCTGCGCCCCAGCCGCCCTGCGAGGGCTGCCCGTTTGCCTCCATCTGCCCGGATAGGCCGCCATTCACTGAGAGATAGGTGGTGATGATCTATGCCGTCCCTGACTACATTTCTGAGCAGGATGCGAGTCGCCATTATTGCCGGAGTAATAGCTGTAGTGGCAGTAATATCTGAGGTTTGCCCCGCTGTTGCTCAGCCGCCAGCTCCTATTCCTGAGCAGCAGCGTCACGCAGCTCTACTGCTGGGGGCTATTTGCGGCGGCGGCTTTATCTTAGTGGTGGGGCTAATGCGGTGGTACGGACGCCGCCAGGCCCACCGCCGACACCAGCAGCAGAGTGAGTCCGAGACTCCCTGGGACCGCATCCAGCAACACTTAGATGAGACCGACACGGAAGACAACGACCCTGGATAGTGCGCTCCGGTTGATTTCCTGTCTATGGACTGTTGCAAAACCTGTAGGAGAGGCATCCGCCCTGCCCTGAGCCTGCCGAAGGGTGCCCCGATTGGTGCTGCCAAAGTGCCCCTTCCGCCTTCGCTGCTAAAGCAGCTTCGGCGGATAAGTCCCGCCTCCCACGTAGCGTAGGCCTTCGCCCGCCGTAGCGGGCTTCGGCCCGCGAAGGCAGGTTCTCAACCTGCGCCAGTACCTGGGGTTTCGGATGTTGACACTGCTGCCCAGTTGTTCTACAATAGCCATCAGGTGGGCGGGTAGCTCAGTTGGGAGAGCGCCTCCCTCGCACGGAGGAAGTCGGGGGTTCGAGTCCCCTCCCGTCCACCAGCGTTATTTTAGCCGTAGCACCTGGAGGCCAACAGATGGATTCCCAGGTAAATTCCCTACCTATCCCGAAGGCAAAGTGGGAGCGATTTCCCTGACCTTTGACAACGGTCTGCCCTCATTTGGACTGCGCCCGTCGCCGAGGTCGCCCGCGCCATAGTAGACTGGCGCCAATGTCAGTAAACAGCCCGCAACTCGTAGGACGGGTACTATTGTCCCAACCGCCATCTAATTGGCCACGACCTTTTTCGCGTAGGCGAGGTTCTCCAACCTCGCCACTTACTAACATAGGAGGTAATCAGAAATGGCAAACTTAGCAATAAAGGGTGGTACGCCCCTACTCACGGGCAAGACAATCGGCAAGCCTTGGCCTATTTTCGACGATACGGATCGCCAGGCCTTAAACCGAGTGATAGAGAGTAGGAAATGGTGTTCTGTTGCCTTTGGAAAGCAGACCGAATCTGAGGTGGGCAAATTTGAGATTGAGTTTGCCCGCTATCAGGGATCGGCCTACGGCTGCGCCGTTACCAATGGGACTACGGCCATTGAGGTAGCATTGCGAGCCGGTGGCATCCAGCCAGGCGATGAGGTTATTGTTCCCGCTCCCAGTTTCATTGCCACCGCTATGGCCGTCTCTTATGTGGGGGCGATACCGGTATTTGTTGATATTGACCCCGAGACTTACACCATCTCACCCGAGGCAATCCAGAGTGCTATTACTG
>JALGTV010000177.1 GCA_029821215.1 Candidatus Zipacnadia bacterium
GGGGGATGCTGCTTGATGCCGGGGCCCACTTCGCTGATATGATGCTGCACGTGTTTGGGCCGGTGGAGCAGGTTTACGCCCAGATGCGTACCTTCTTCACGCCGATGCTTGACGGCCCGGCTGGTCTGGGTAAGCAACCTCTGGACGTAGAGGACACCTGGCTGGCGACCTTGCAGTTCGAAAGCGGGCTGGTGGGCCATTGGTCGTACTCACGGGAGGCTCCTGGTTACACGGTGCGCAGTGGCATCTATTACGGTGATAAAGGCTCTCTGCGCGACCGGCAGGACTGGATGCACCCCTTCCAGCAGGGTGCTGACCTGATGCTCAAAGATGGCACGGAAATTTCATACGAGGACTTGGAGAAGGACTACCTGGATAACCTCAGCCAACAGCAGCAGGAGCAGTTGTTTCCTTACGGTATTCAGGATGGCATGATCCTGGAATGTTGGGACTTCATTGAGGCGGTAGCCAGCGGCCGCCCACCGGAGATAGATGGTTACGCGGCCCTGCGGACCAAGGCTCTCTGTTTCGCGTTTTACGAGTCGGCACTGGCTGGTGAAGCCGTCTGCCCGGCTGACGTGGAGTCCGGCAAGGTCTGCGATTACCAGAAGCCCATTGATGCCTACTGGAATATCTGAGCAGTTGCCCCGCCAGCCGACAATTGTGTGGGCACCAAGGAGCAACATAGCAAGGGTTAACAGAGAATCTGGCTACAGCAAAGCACAGCAAGCGCCAATCCCATCAGGTCTCATCATCGGCGACAAACAGGTAGCCATGGCCGCGTCTGGTCCGAATGTAGACAGGATTGCTTGGGTCTGGTTCAATTTTGTCCCGCAACTTTTTAATATGCCAGCGCACCAGGCTGGCTTAACCCTCGCCCGGAGCTTTGTCCCACACCTGCCAGAGGAGTTGCTGAGCAGAGAAGACTTCGTTGGGGCTGGCCATGAACTGGTGGAGAAGGTTAAACTCGGTAGGCGTCAGCGCGATGGTTTGCTCGCCGATGTGGAGCTGGCGGCCGCGCAGGTCCAGGACAACTTCGCCGATCTCAAGAGTCACAAGTCGCTCGGGCGGCCCAGAAATCTGGGCACGGCGCAGCAGCGCTCTGACGCGAGCCTTTAGTTCATCCAGGTCAAAGGGTTTGGGCAGGTAGTCGTCGGCGCTCTCGTCCAGGCCTTAAACCGGTCGCTGACAGTACCGCGCACCGTCAGGAACAATATAGGTACGGTGGCTAAGGTCGGGTCGCGGTGCAGTTGGCCACAAACCTCCAGGCCATTGAGTCCGGGCATATTTATGTCCAAAATAATCAGGTCAGGACGCTCTCGCCTCACCACCGCCAGTGCCTCTCCACCATCCTAGGCCACCAGCACTTCATGGCCCTCATCAGACAGGCTGTACTGCAAGGCCACCTCAGGTATTGCTCATCGTCTACTACCAGAATGCGGCCCATTAGTATCATCTCAATATCGTACTTATTGTACTGCTTTACCAGTTGTTGGCTCATCGCCACAGCTTATTGTCATGCTGCTGGCAGTCGGACAGTAAATGTTGCTCTCTGTCCCGGCTGGCTCTCCACATCAATAGTGCCGTTATGCTGCTGAATGATGCTGTAACTGATGGAGAGACCCAAGCCCACGCCCTCACCCACTGGTTTAGTGGTGAAGAAGAGATCAAAAATCTCCGGCAGATGCTCGGGACTGATGCCCGGGCCAGTGTCGCTAAACTTTATTGTCACTTCACCCTGATCGGTGACGCGCGTAGAAACTGTCAGCCGCCCACCTTCACCCATAGCATCGGTGACATTAAGCATCAGGTTGATGAAGACCTGTTGCAGCAGCGGCGGGTTACCCATAACGGCAGGCAGGTCAGCTTGGAGGTCCTTTTTCAATGTAATGCCTTGCCGATCCATACGGTGACCCAGCAGAACCATAGCGTTGTCCAGCACTGTGTTGAGGTTGACCTGTTCTATTTGCTCCTCGGCAGGAGCGGCAAATGTCAGCAGATTGTCGATAATTAGTGAGGCCCGCTGACAAGCGGCACTGATTTTCTCAATACACTGGCCGCGAACTTGTTGATTATCAGGATGCTCCTGGAGCAACTGATTGCACGAGCAGATGATAGATAGCGGATTACGCACCTCATGGGCGGCGGTGATGTCACAGCCGAAAATGGCAATATGTGTGGTCCTGCCCTGGGCATCCGCCATTGGACAGATGCTGTTATCGAAGATAACGCCCTCGTGTTCGTCTTCGCGACGACGGGGCTTACCGCAGCGAATGGCCTCCTCAACATGTGCCCTGCTCGTTCTGGCCACATCAGGGGGCAATATATCATCATAGACACTAACGCCAGTAAGCTCATCTTAGGTGCGGCCTAATCTGCGAGCGACAATTTCGTTGAGCATTACGATAGTGCCGTCAGTCTCTATCAATAGCACTGAGTCGGTGGAGGCGTTCAGGAGTTGATGGAAAGCCTCATCATCGGCACGCATTAGTCTTTCCTCTCAGCTATCATCAGTAGGCCGGATAGCAGCCGATATCCACAACAATGTACCCAGAGATGAGCAGCAATACTCCACTGACCCATGCCGGCGAATGGCTGCCCAGATAACTACTAATGCTATTATCGGAAGTAGTAACTCCATGTGATGTCATTATCCACACAAGTATTTCGCCATCCCCGTTTTTTACCTTCTACCCGCTGAGTTTATTTTGCAATACTCTAACCCCAAGCAAACACTAACATAAGGCTTAAAAGCCGCCCCGCGACATCTCGCAGGACGGCCTCACATTACGGTAGCTCACCAGGCCCCCAAAAACCCGAAAAATTGGCGGGGCCATTGGGTGCCAACTGTGCGGGTCGGGTGGGCTACTGATGCTTATATCGGGTTGTCCAGGATATCTTCTCCTTCAACTAGTCCGTCGCGGAAGTAGATGATACGGCGGGTGTGCTTGGCGATGTCGGCCTCGTGGGTCACAATGACCACCGTCCTGCCGTCTTTATTCAATTGCTGCAGAATAGCCATAATCTCCTCCCCTTGCTCGGTGGCGAGGTTCCCGGTGGGCTCGTCGCCCAGGATGATGTCCGGATTATTGACCAGAGCACGGGCAATGGCAATGCGCTGCTGTTCTCCACCTGAGAGCTCCGTGGGCCGATGGTCTACCCGGTCAGCCAAGCCGACGGCTTCCAGCGCCTGGCGGGCACGCTCCCTGCGGCTGTGGTGGTCCTTCGCGTCGCGGCTGTACATGATGGGCAACTCAACATTGCGCAGTGCCGTGGCCCTGGCCAGCAAGTTGTAGCTCTGAAATACAAAGCCGATTCTCTTATTGCGCAGGTGGGCCAATTGATACTCGTCCAGCTTGGAAACCTCAACTCCCTCAATGGTACACTCACCCGAAGTAGGCCGGTCCAAACAGCCGATTAAGTGCATCAATGTGGATTTGCCTGAGCCTGACGGGCCCATAATGGCGACGAATTCACCGGCTTCAATACTCAGGGTCACGCCCCGTAGCGCTTCAACGGTGACATTTCCCATCCGGTATTCCTTGCATAGATCAGTGGTTTCAATCATTGCTTTGCCTCGGCGGTTGTGCGGGCAGTGACAGCATCCCCGTGGCCCGCTGCAAAGCGACCAGCGCCACCTGGTAGTCAAAACGCGCGCGCACCTGGTTGGCGGCGGCACTGGTCAGAGCGGCCCGCGCGTCGGTCACCTCCAGAAGAATGCCGACCCCCTGACGGTACTTGGCCTCGGCACCTCGGAGGTGCGCTTGGGCGGCGGCCACGGATTTTTCGGCTGCTTTCATACGCTCACTCGTGCGGTCAATCTCGACAAGTGCGTTTTCCACCTCCAGGGCAACTTGATTCAGCAAACGCTGCTGGTCTGCCTCGGAGCGGCGCACCCCGGCGCGGGCAGATGTCTCGTCAGCCTTCGTCGCTTGGCCATCAAACAGTGGCCACGAGGCGGTCGCCAGTACATTCCAGGAATCGTCGTTGGCGTCCCAGTCGGTATAGCTTTGGTCATACTGCCCACCCAGTTCAAGAATCGGTCCCCGCCGCATCTTCGCTTGGGCAAGGGCGTACTCGCGAGCCCGGATCGTTATGCGGCTGGCCAGCACATCAGGCCGCTTCTCCGTAGCAGAATTGACAGCATCGGGCAAAGACGGCAACGCCTCCTCCATACCCAGAGGTACTGGTGCGATGTGCAAATCGGTGGTGTAGGGAACTCCCATAGTGAACTTCAGTCGGGCCAGAGCCAAACGCACCCCACTGCGAGCATCAATGAGGTCAAGTTGGGCGCGGGCCAGGTCATCTTCAACCGCGAATATATCAACTTCGGCTGCAGCACCCAGTCTGATGCGCGTCTTAACATCCTGCAGATGCTGCTGGGCTGATTCTACGCCCGCCTCAGCCACTGCTACCAGTTCCTGCGACGCCAGAACCGCGTAGTAGTCAGTGGCTACCTGTTCGGCGAGGACCTGCATCATATTAAGATGGCTCAGCTCTGCCGTTCTCAGCCCCAAACGATTCTCGGCAACGTTATCGCTGCGACCGCTACGCCACAGGGTCATACTCAGCCTGAGGTCAAGCTCATCGCGCCAGTCAGAACCGGAGTTCCCGGCACCCAGCGAGGCGCCTGTCCGGCTGCTGGTGATGCCCTCGCTGGCGTTGAGGGAAAGCTGGGGGTAGTAGCTGCTGCGGGCCCGCGTGAGGCCGGCCCGAGCACTAATGATGTCCTGTTGCGATGATATGATCTCGGGGTTGTTGTGCAGCGCTACTAATATGCATTCCTCCAGACTCAACGGCTGCGCGTTTTGCTGCTGGGCTGATGAAGCACCTGCCAACAGCATCACCAGACATATACTTAGAGTAGTTAAGATAGTACTATTGTGTTTCATCACATAAGCTCCCTGACTAACCACAGTGATTTTACTCATAGCGAAGCGCCTCCACAGGGTCCAGCATGGCCGCTTTGCGCGAGGGCAATAGTCCAAAGAAAACACCGACAAAAGCAGCGAAAGAAAAGGCAATTATCACCCACGGTATTGATATGGCCGTATTGAGGCCCGCATAGCGCAGGACGTAAGCCAGAGCCACACCAGTCCCCACTCCGATAGTTCCCCCGGCCAGACTCAGAGTCAGCGATTCGATAAGAAACTGTAGCAATATGTCCCGCGGCGTGGCCCCAACTGCTTTACGCAAACCGATTTCGCGGGTACGTTCAGTGACCGAGACCAGCATAATGTTCATAATACCAATGCCGCCGACCAACAGCGAGACCGCCGCTATGGAGCCGAATAGCAGCGTCATAATACGGCTGGCTTCCTCGGCCCCGGCGATAAAATCAGCAGCCGACACAACAAAGAAGTCGTCGTCACTTCCGGGACGGATGTTATGGCGTTCCCGGAGCAGCGCCTCTATCTCTTTTCGTGCCTGGTCGGCCAGTTTCATATCAGCGAATTGCACATTGATGGAGTTCACGCTGTCCCGGGGCGTTCCGGATGTCGCACTGTGCCCAATGAGCCGATACATTGCTGTGGTAATTGGTACCATAATTTGATCATCCTGGCTGAAGGGACCCATAGATCCCTTGCTCTTGAGTTGCCCAAGCACGCGGAAGGTTACGC
>JALGTV010000178.1 GCA_029821215.1 Candidatus Zipacnadia bacterium
CTTGCCTGAACGGAAGGCCAAACATACCTGCGCGGCGAAGAGTAACCGTAGAGGAATTCGGTAATATGCCCTTGTATACTGCTGATTTACACGTTCACATAGGAAGGTCGGACAGCGGCCGCCCGGTCAAGATTACCGCCGCCGGCGACCTGACCTTTGAGAATATCGCCATAGAATCTGCCCAGCGCAAGGGCATTGATATCGTGGGCGTCGTGGATTGCGCCTCGCCGCCGGTGATGGAGGATATTGATAGGCTTATTAAGGTGGGGCAGATGGTCCCCCAGCCCGGCGGTGGTCTGCGCTACCGCGATCAGGTAACGGTTATCCTGGGAGCCGAGTTCGAAACCAAAGAGAATGGGGGCGGGATGTCTCACCATGTTAGTTATTTTCCTGATTTCGGTGAGCTACAGGAATTCTCCGCACAGATGGCCTCCCATGTCACTAACCGCGAATTGTCCTCTCAAGCCTGCCGGATGCCGGCGCGGGAGTTGATGCAGATTTGCCTGGATTGTGGCGGCATGTTCATCCCCGCCCACTGTTTTACCCCCCACAAAAGTCCCTACGGAGCTTGCACGCGGCGCATGGCCGATATGTTCGGTGACCTGTGGTCAGATGTGCCTGCCATTGAGCTGGGCCTATCGGCGGACAGTTATCTGGCCGACCGCATCGGCGAGCTGGCGACCAAGAGTTTCCTGAGCAATTCCGATGCCCACTCCCTGCCTCGTATCGCCCGGGAGTATAATATACTGCAGATGGAAGCGCCCACCTTCGCTGAGTTGGTCCGTTGTTTGCGGCATCAGGAAGGCCGTAGCATTGCGGCTAACTTTGGCCTGGACCCGCGCCTGGGCAAATATCATCGCACCTACTGTGAGAGCTGTGAGCGGATAGCCCAGGGGGAGCCGCCAGTGACCCGTTGTGAACACTGCGGCAGTACAGATGTTACGATGGGAGTTTTGGACCGCATCGTGCAAATTCAGGATTATGCCGGGCCTCGCCCGCCAGAGCACCGACCGCCGTATCAGTACCAGGTGCCGCTGACCTTTGTCCCGGGGGTGGGGCCGGTTACTCTGCGCCGGTTGATTAACAACTTTGGCAGCGAAATGGCCGTGCTCCACGAGGCTGACCAGGAGCAGTTAGGGCTGGTGGTGGGCAGCAAAATTGCTAAACTAATAGTGCTGGCCCGGGAGGGCCGATTACCCCTGGTCCCCGGCGGTGGCGGCATCTATGGCAAAGCGGTGACCGAAGATGTCAGTCAAATGAATATTCCGGGGCTGTGAAAGGAAAGAAGTAGGACAGGCGTCGCGCCGTCGCCAAAGCGCTATGGCGCGTCGGCGACTCGCCTGTCAGGGAGGGCAGCAAACGCGTCGGACACGTAGCGCAGGTAGCCAACAGTTAATAGAGAAAGGAATCAATCACATGGTGCTACGACTAATAACCTTTATTGCTAATGAGAATAGTGATTCTCGCCTGGGTGCCTTAGTTGATGACCAGGTATTAGATTTGGACGCCCTGGCCCAATCCAGGGGCGATGTGCCTAACTACCAGCCAGCAGAGGGCCTGGCAGGTGTGTTAGCTAACCAGGAGTGGCTGGATTGGGCGCGGGAGGCAATAGCTACATCTGCGGCTGACCAGTTGCTGAGGCGGTCGCAGGTGCGTTTGCTCGCGCCGGTGCCCCTCCCCGGCAAGGTGTTTTGCTTGGCCGGCAACTTCGCCGAGCACATTGCCGAGGCCGCCGAGATGGGCCAGCAGATGGCCGCCCAGCGAGAAGAGATGGGCGCGCCCCGAGTCTTTATGAAACCCTCTGCCGACACGGTAATTGGCGACGGCCAGCCCATAATCCTGTCACGGACTGCCAACTTTGTGGATTATGAGGCGGAAATGGCGGTAGTGATGGGCAGGGCAGGCAGCCACATCCCCGAGGAGGAAGCTCTGGAATACGTAGGGGGTATCTGCGCGTTCAATGATGTCTCCGAACGCCGTCTTCTGGCTCACGGTGACGAGGATGCGGCTGACTGGGACCGGTTTTTTGACTGGCTCAATGGCAAATGGTTTAACTGTTTTGCCCCTATGGGGCCGTGCGTGGTGCCGCTGACTGATGTGCCTAATCTGGACGACCTGAGCCTCCGCCTTTACCTCAATGACCAGCTCAAGCAGGACGGCAATACCGCCCAGATGATATTCAAGGTCCCCGAGACCGTCGCCTATATATCTAATATAGTGACATTGCGACCGGGTGACGTCATCGCCATGGGCACACCTTCGGGGATAGGCTTGCCGCAGGGTATTCGGCTCCAGGACGGTGACCAGGTGCGCGTGGAGTTGGAGCTGGTCGGTAGTTTGACCAATACGGTTCAGGCCGAAGCCTGAGCAGTAAAGTGCGTGTCCATTGGTGGCACAGGCTTGCAGCCTGTGATGTGTTGGCATTCGCACGGGCTACAAGCCCGTGCCATCCAATTTGAAACACAGCCCATATCACCTTAAACTCTAAATAGGCATACAGGATATGGCAATATACTTGCCGACGGCTGCAATCGGTAATGGTCAGGTGCTGGCCACTCTGGGTGGGGCCGGGGAGATTATGGCCTTCTTCTATCCCCGCATTGACTTCGCCCAGAATGTTCACGAGTGCCTGCCTGCCCTCTATGTCGGCGACCCCAGCCACGGCACCTTTGTGTGGACGTTTGGTCCTCAGTTCCAGCGCCAGCAGGAATATGTCAGTGACACTAATATTGTGCGCACTGAATTAACTCTATCTACGCCGCCGCTGGTGATGACCTGCAAGGATTTCTGCCCGCCAGACACTTCGGCTCTGGTGCGCATAGTTACCATCCGCAATACTGGCGACGGTGATTTCCGGGGTACTTTCCTACACTATTTTGATCTGAATCTGGGCGAAGTGGCGGTCAAGCAAGCGGTACGCTTCATCGCTGATGAAGGCTATGTCCTCCAATATTTTCGTGACGTGGTGATGGCTGTCGGCGGTACTCGGCCTGACCTGTGGCGCTGTGGCAAGTCCACTGACCAGGGCTTGCCGGCCAGCGCTAAGTTTGATCTTTATGACGGTCACCTCAATGGTCAGCCTGAGGACATCGGCCAGGTGGATTTCGCCCTGGGTTACCGGCTCAAGCTGGCCCCCGGTGAGCAGAAGCATATAGAGATAATTATATCGGCCGAGGAGAGCCATCAGCGTACCTCGCAGCAGTTCCTCAATCTGCGCAGCATCGGCGCTGAGGAGCTGCTAAGTCGGACGGTGCAGGATAATCAGAGGTGGCTGCAGCACCGGCGGCCGGTATCCGTCCCTGAGTCTCTACAGCAGGCTTATCAGCGGGCTTTGCTTTCCTTATCAATGTTGGCTGATGCCCACCAACATAGCTTCATTGCTGCGCCGGAGTTTGATCCCGCCTACCTACGCTGTGGAGGTTACGGCTACTGCTGGCCCCGGGACGCCACCCACGCTGCCCTGGCGCTGCATAAGGCGGGATATGAGGAGTATTTGGCGGGGTTGGCCGATTGGTACTGCCGCGTGCAGTTGCCCTCGGGGCTGTGGGCGCAGCGGTACTGGGCGGACGGCCAGATTGCCCCCTCTCACTAAGGGAAGATTTCCATCAGATTGACCAGAGCGCGGCGGCGCTGATGGCGATATGTCGCTACATCCTCTCGCTGCCGGCTGAACTACAAACAGAAGAGCTGGAGAATAGATGGTCAACTATCCAGCGAGCTGCCTCGGCTCTGGCCCAGATGGTTGACGAGAGCGGACTGCATAAGGCCGCTTGTGATTTGTGGGAGACCTATTGCGGAACCTTTGCCTACAGCAATGCCGCTATTTATGCGGCACTGCGTGATGACGCCGCCTGTGCCCAAATTGGCGGCCACGCTGAGGCAGCCTCGCAGTGGAGCAGCCTGGCTGCCAGGATTCATGAGGCCACCATTGACCTGTACAATGGTGAATATTTTCCCCGGGGACTGCGCGAGTCTGGTCAGCCTGACCAGACCGTAGACTCTTCTACTCTGGGATTGTGCGAGCCGTTTGGACTCCTATCAGTGCAAGCCCCCGACGAGCGGCAGATGCTTGAATCAAACCTGGCCGTCATCCAGCAGCGGCTGTCCGCTGAGCTGGGAGAT
>JALGTV010000179.1 GCA_029821215.1 Candidatus Zipacnadia bacterium
TGATGGCAATTAGATTATCACGCCCCTCTGCAACAGACTGCCGCTGGCAGGCAATGCCCTCTCTGACCAGCCGGTCCTCAATATAGGCGATGATTTCCGCTTCCCCTCCAGGAGGGTCGTCACTGGTAGCGCTGCCGGGATTGACACTGGGGATTGCTATCAAATCAGTCAGCAAGTCGACTACTTCGGACAACTGGCCCACCACCTTCCGTCCACCACCTTCCGTGGTGTATGCGCGAATCTGTTTGCCCGCAATTGTAGCCGCTGGTAACGCCTGATGTCAATGGCGAGAGCGCAAGCAGCCGCCCCCCAGCGAGTTGTTGCTCTGAATGCTTTTTTGATAGGTACAATCGGGACGTGAGGATAGATCCAGAGATTAACCGGTTTAGGCTTGTGTTGGTGTGGGTAGCCTGTTAGGAAGGCGTTAGACACAATTTTGTCATAATTAGTTCAATAATCCTTGACAAAGACTATAAAAAAGTTTATAATGTATCATATGGGTTACGTAGAACAGGTTAAGAGGTGGAATAGATATGTGGACACAACAGAAAGAGCCGGAACGCGGTGTAGTGGATGATCGTACTCGTGAGCACGAGAGCGGAGCAATTGTGGCGATTGTCTTGGTGGGGTTAATGGTCCTGGTTGGCTGTGCTTGCTTAACCGTGGATATAGGGATGCTGTGCATACGTGCCCAGACAGTTCAAGACACAGTGGATGCCGCAGCCTTGGCGGGTGCCAGTCAACTTCCTGTTCCTGGCCTCAGTGCGGCCACAGCGGAAGCTGAAACATATGTTACCGCCAACAACGAGGGACGAAAAGCCCCGGTGAGCATTACGTCACAGGATGGGATACTCTACTACGCGCCCGGGGATGAGGTGCCCGGGTATGGGAAGCTGGGCCCCTGCATTTTCGGCATAGCTGTAACTGGGCAGTCGGAGGTTGACTACGCATTTGCCCCTATTTTCGGGCTGTATGAAGATGTTGTCACCAGAAGTGCCACGGCCATTCGCAAAGATCCCGCCGGTGACAAGGGCTGTATATTCGCAGGCAGTGACGATCCGGAAATCTCTGTTTTCACCTACGATGGCAGTTCCACGTACATAGAAGGTTCGATTCACACTAACAGTGCCATCACTCTCAATGGGATAAAGCACGTGATTACCGGGGCAGTGGAATATGTTGATACCTGCAAGATTCACGAGGATAAGGTTGACATCATCGGTGGGGCTTTTGAGTCCACGGTTCAACCCTACCCGGTGGACTACCAGTGGGAGGACTTTCTGCCCACTGATAGAACGGTGAGCCAGGTCACGGTAGCCGCTGATGGCACACTGCCCACCGGTACAGTGTACGTCCAGGGTGATCTGACCGTCAGCGATACCAGTGCCATTTGGCGGGATGCACTGTATATGGTTGATGGCAATGTCACCATCAACGCCAATAAGCAGGTTTTCGACCATATAACGATAGTGGCCCAGGGCACAATCACCTTCAACGGTGCCTGCGAAAGCTTTACACCGCACCTGGACGGCATAGCGCTGATCTCCTACGCAACCATCTCGGGCAACGCCATAACGTTTAACGGGGCCAGCTCGAGCAGCGAGGGCCTTATGTTCGCTCCCAACGGCGGGCTGGTCTTCAATGGCGCCAATCAGCAGATGCAAGACGGCTCGCTAATCGCCAACACCATCAAAGTAAACGGCACTGGGTTGACTTTCATAGGCACAGTTGACAATCCGCTGCCTGGTCAACCGGGAATACGTCTCATCTTGTAATTAGTTACCCGCCGCCGGCTTGCGCCGGGCGGTTTGAGAAAATGAGCAGAGAATTAGGCGCATGAAATGCGCCAACCGAAAGGTGGAAAGGAGAGTAAGAAAGATGTCTATACTTGGTAAGAGCGTACTTGCTGTAGTTGTGTGTTTGAGTTTGGTGGTTATGGCTGGTTGTGGAGGTAGCAATTCGTGCGCGGGCGGGAATTGTGATGACCCTGTGCTGGAGTGTGCGCCTCCTTCCGAGTGGGCGGATGCCCAGGGCGACCCGGTAGTTGTCTCGGGGTACACCGTTACGTATATGGGCAGTAGCGACTGCAACGGGACGACATGCTTCTGTTACCTGGTCGAAGGTAACGGCGAGCCCCCTGGGCTCAGTCACTTCGATGTGGGGCTGCTGGAGTGTATCGTCTGGGAGGACATCGTCGCCTACAGTCCGGACGGTGATGTTGAGTTCTCCGATCCCGACCCGACGACCGGTGTCCGCGGCCTGAAGTGGGATTTTGGGCTGGCCACCGACGGCAGCCAACTGTACTGCTTCACGCTGGACGGCAACTACGGGGAAGGTACCGTCTTGGTGGCCGTGAAGGCCGGCCAGCTTGCGGAAAGCGCGGAGCTCCCTGGCCCGGCCTGCCCAGGTGAATAGGTCGCAACATGCTGGATATTCATATAGACGATAGCAAACTATCATCCGAGAGAGGAGCGGCATAATGGAAGCTATCAGGACTTTATGGCGTGACGAAGAAGGTGTCACCACGGTGGAGTACGCCTTGCTGCTGGCGATTCTGGTAGTGGGTGCTGCTGCCGTCTGGACTACGCTGCGCGGCGCAATAACCTCCGGTGTAAACGCGGCCAGCGCTGAGTTGGCTGGTGCGTAGTTACTGAAGTTGTAATGTTGGGCATATTCTCGATGGACCGGCCCGTGGCTCGCTGATTGCCAAGGGCCGGTTTCTATTATTGGGCTATCCTCTGCCAATGACGCCCACAAGCAGGTAATGAGGACCCAATCGCGAATACTATGCCTGCAATGGGCCTATCCACTTCCACCACCGATAAGACTAACCTCGGACAGACCGGCGAGCGACTGACATGAACGGTCTGGATATATTAGTGGCGCTGGAAAGCATTCGCTGGCCTGCGCTGAATATTTTCTTTACAGGCATAACCTACCTGGGCGCTGAAGAAGCCTACTTTGTAGTGTTTATTGTTGCTTACCTGTGTATCAACCGGCGTCTGGGGTTTCGTCTGTTCCTGGGCTTTGTGGTCTCAGCTTACATTATGGCAGTCTGCAAGGAACTGTGGGCAGTTCCGCGCCCTTATCTGCAACATCCTGATCTTCTCCATCCACTGGCCCTGTCTACTGCTGAGGGCTATTCAATGCCCAGCGGTCATGCCTTGCTTTCTATGGTAGTATGGGGATATATCGCCGTTCACCTTCGCTCCTGGCGCTGGCGCTTGATACCGATTGCCATAATCGTGTTGGTCTCCTACTCACGGCTCTATCTGCAGCTTCACTGGCCGGCCGATACTCTGGTCGGGGTGGCCCTCGGGGCGGTTTTGCTGGGTTGTTATGTAAAGGTGACTGGCTGGATTAATACAGGGCGACTCAAGCTGAGCACGTTGCAGTGCGTCGCTGTGGTTGTTGTTGTTGGCACAGTGATGTACCTATTCGGGGAGGACCTGGAAAACGGTGTGCCGGCAGCCGGCGCGCTGCTGGGCAGCGGCCTGGGCTATCTGGCTCTCCGCTACATTGACAACTACAA
>JALGTV010000180.1 GCA_029821215.1 Candidatus Zipacnadia bacterium
CCCCGGTGTGGAGGTCACTACCGGTCCGCTGGGGCAGGGGTTTGCCATGGGCGTGGGGATGGCTATGGCCGAGCGGTTCCTGGCGGCTAACTTCAACGTGGCTGCTGATGAAGACCATTCGGGACTGCCGGTGGTAGATCATTACACCTATGGTATTTGCTCAGATGGCGACCTGATGGAAGGAGTGGCATCGGAGGCGGCGTCGCTGGCTGGCTTTTTGGGCCTGGGCAAGCTCATTTACCTGTATGATGATAATGATATCTCCATTGAGGGCACTACTGATTTGACCTTCACCGAGGATGTAGATCAACGCTTCCAGGCCTACGGCTGGCAGGTGCTGCATGTTGCCGATGGCAATGATGTGGATGCCATCGCCGCAGCTATTCGCCAGGCCCAGGCTGACCAGGACCGACCCTCGCTGATAATCGTCCGCACCCATATCGGCTACGGCAGTCCTGGGCAGGACACCGGCAAAGTCCACGGAGCGCCGTTGGGACCCGAGGGTATAGCGCAAACCAAACAGAACCTGGGTTGGCCCCACCAGCAGCCGTTTTACATCCCCGACGAAGCCCGCGCTCATATGCGCGAGGCCATCCAGCGAGGAGAGCAACTGGAGCGTGAATGGGACGCAGTTGGGGAAAAATATCGCCAGCACCATCCGCAACTGGCCCGCCAGTTTGACCAGGCCGTGCAGGGGCAGCTTCCTGACGGGTGGGATGCGGACATTCCGGTTTTTGCCCCGGAGGACGGGCCGATAGCTACCCGCAGCGCCTCAGGCACCGTGCTCAATGCTATGGTGGGCCGCCTGCCCACCCTGTTAGGCGGCTCCGCCGACCTGGCTCCATCCAACAACACAAGCCTGGACGGTTACGGTGACCTGGGGCCGGCCCAGCCAGGAGCACGCAATATCCACTTTGGCATCCGGGAGCATGCCATGGGGGCGATCGTGAACGGTATGGCTCGCCATGGCGGGGTAATTCCCTTTGGGGCCACGTTTCTGGTCTTCTCTGATTATATGCGGCCGGCCCTGCGTATTGGGGCTATGATGAAGGCACTTAGCATATTTATCTTCACCCACGACAGCATCGGTATTGGTGAGGATGGCCCGACCCATCAGCCGGTGGAGCAACTGATGAGCCTGCGGGTCATCCCCAATATGACGGTCATGCGGCCGGCTGATGCCAACGAGACTGCTGCTGCCTGGCGCGTGGCCATCCAGCGCCACGGCCCGGTAGCTCTGATCCTCACCCGCCAGAAGCTGCCCATCCTGGATGCCGACCACTATCCTATTGCCCAGGGTGTGCCCCGCGGCGCGTACATACTGGCGGAAGCCCAGATCCAGCCGCCGGATGCTGTCATCATCGCCACCGGCTCGGAGGTCCACCTGGCCCTGGCGGCCCAACAACGGCTAACTGCTGACGGGATACAGACGCGCGTGGTATCCATGCCTTGCTGGGAGCTGTTTGCGGAGCAGTCGCCGGAGTACCGCCAGCAGGTACTGCCCGCCGCCGTACCTAAGTTGGCTATGGAAGCGGGAGCTACCCTGGGCTGGGAGCGGTATGTGGGCGGCGATGGGGCGATATTGGGCGTGGACCGCTTCGGGGCGTCAGCGCCCGGCGATGTGGTGCTGGAGAAATTTGGCTTTAGCGTGGATAATGTAGTGAATCAGGTCAAGGCGCTGGTGGGGTGAACGGCTTACACCAGATAGGAGTCCCGCCAAGTGATTTTGAACTGACGGGGCCGTCGGGGCGTCTACGGAATATGGTAATGGTGCCTTGGGGGTAGAGCATAGGGGAGGGGGCTGTAGTTATTGCTGGAATCGGAACGTATAGGCGGGTGTATTGCGGGTCAGGATGGGGTAAAATATAATGATAAGGGGCAGGGGCACCAGCCTGAGCATGGCCGGGAATCCTGCTCTATAAAGTGGCGCCAAAACATCTAATCTGCGGAGGTGGATCAGGATGTATCGTCCTGGCCTGATTATGATGCTGTTCAGCCTTGTCATAGCTCCAGCGGTGGTCGCCGAAGAATTTGATATATCAGAGACGCTCCGGCCTTCATTTTCCGACATCGCCTTGCTCCCCAGTCGGCTGACCTACTACAACCAGCACGATGACGCCGCCACGGCCAGCTACACCTGCTGCAAGCCCTACCAGCACAAGGAGATAATGGATGCCATCAAGGCCAATGAGGTCTTCCTGGACACCTACCCACTCAGCGATTTCGCCGACGACACCCTCATGCATTACGCCTGGATAACCTCGGTACAGAAAGATTATCGGGCCCAAGTGGCCGCCTATGACCTGCTGTTGAGCCAGTACCCCGCTACTCACATGGCTGATGATGCCGCCTGGCACCTCAGCCAGTTATATTCGCGTGATAAGGACCACCTGGCTGCTATTGACACCCTTAACTTCCTTATTGCCACCTGGCCTTACAGCACCTGGGCGGATGACGCCCACATGCTGTTGGTCAGGGAGTTCAACGAGGTAGATGACGAGCTGGCTACTATAGAGGTATTGGAAGGTCTGGCCGAGCGCCACCCGACCAGTGATCATTGCGCCGCGGCGTTAGCACTGTTAGCCGGCAAGTACATAGAGGTGGAGAACTACCAAGCGGCCCGGGAGGTATGTGAGGATCTTATCCACCGCTATCCGATGTCAGACTGGGCTGATGATGCCCAGATGATGATTGCCAATTCGCTGCGGTTAGAGGGCAAGTGGCTGCCGGCCATAGATGCCTATGAGTATCTTATCCACGAAATGTATGGCAGCAGCCACACTAATAAAGCCATGCGCGAGGTCAATAATCTGCGCCGCCGCGTCAACCGCAGCCGCTCTACCCGGCTGGGCGAAGAGATGTATGATCCACTGGCCTGGAATCCGGGCCGAGAAGCTCAAGACCTATGGGACCGGGCCGCGCACCATGAGAACTACCGCGCCTATGCCAATGCTATTGATTTGTACCGCCAGTTCATTGACCAGTTCCCGGGCAATGACAACTTTGACGATGCTTTCTATCATATTGGTGAATGCTATCGGCAGATGAAAATCCTGTTTGAGGAAATAAACAAGGCCAAAGGCCCGGAGGACCTGTTTCGGGTCAACCAGCGCTATGCCGATGCTACCGGCGCCCGCCAGGTGCCCAAGGTAGCTAACGAGGCCCTCGCCATTAGGGACGCCAGCAGTGCATACGCTACTATTGTCAACCACTTCTACGGCAGTCCACTGCGTGACGACGCCCTCTATAAGATAGCCGAGGCTTATACGCCCTACAAGGAGCCGGAAAAGGTCACTGCTGATAATGCATTTACCCTCCAGGAGCTGTTAATCCATTTCCCGGGCAGTGAATATGAGTTTGAAGCGATGGTGAAAGTCGTCCGCTTCTATGCCGACCCCAAGAATTACGAGATAAGCCTAACGATGTATCCTCAGATAGCTGCGGCGATGCCCGAGTTGTTCCCGCCCGGACTGGTAAGGGATAAGGACATAGTATGCCCAATACTATCAAGCGGCCCTGCACATGTCGCAAGGACACTACGAGCAGGCTCGGCGAATGCTGCGCCCGCTCGCCGCCGGGAACAACGTTGATTTCGCCGCTCCCGCCACCTACCTGCTGGCCCGGTGCTACCAGAAACTGGGGCATGACAGCCAGGCCAAGGCTGCCTTGGAGAAGCTGACCTCTACTTATCATCAAAGTGGACTGGCCGATGATGCCCAGTGGATGCGAGAGGAGATGGATGGCAACACTGAGGAAGTGAT
>JALGTV010000181.1 GCA_029821215.1 Candidatus Zipacnadia bacterium
CGGCCGGAATACCTGGCTGCCCTCTATGGTATCGTGTTCATCAAAGGGTAGCAGCCGATCCATATTCTCCGGGCGGGCATTGCGCCAGGCGTAAATGGCCTGCTTCTGGTCACCCACCACCATCAGGCGACGGTAGGTGGAAACCGAGCGGGTCTGCCCATTGCGGCTGACGGTGACCCGGGTGGGATGGGCCAGAGCCTGGAGCATAAACATCTGCGCCGGAGAGGTATCCTGGAATTCGTCTACCAGGATGTAATCAAACTGCTGGCGATAGCGGTCGGCCAGATTTAGGCGGGGGTCGCGCAACAGCCGCACCGCGGTCATTATCTGGTCGGCGAAATCTATCATATCAGCCTCGGTGAGCCGCTGCTGATATAACTGATAGGCGGCTACCGCCGCGTCAATGAGAGACTCTTCAATGTGGCGCTGCTGGGCGAACATATCGGCTGCGCCCGAGCGGGGAGTCAGGCGGCGCAGGTCCTCATAATACAGCTTGCGCAGGTCTCTGGTGGCATCGGCTTCTTCCATTGGTGCATCCTTGATAGCGGAATCTTCAATAGCAGCTTCCAGACGCGACTGTAGCATTGCTTCCCAGAAGTCCTGGGCAGCTTCCTGGGCCTCCTGGCGAAACTGCTGGGGGGTAAGACCATAACGTTTGGCCCGCTGGATGAGTGACCGCAGCAGGTCTCGAAGCTGGCCGGAACGGTCAAAGCCAAGCTGGGCCAGCCGCTGAGGCTCCAGAATCCGAATATGGCTGAAGTCTCCGGCCAGAATGCCGTCCAGCAGGTTCTCCAGCTCCACAGTCTGCCTTATCTCGGTGAGCAGCTCGGGCTGAGGAGGCAGGCCGGCTTCATAACTACACTCGCTGATAAGACGGGCGGCGAAGCTGTGGAAGGTATGAATCCACAAATCGCCGGAAGCTACACACCCATTAAGCCGTAACAGGCGCTTGATGCGCATACGCATCTCGGCGGCAGCATTGTCGGTGAAGGTCAGGGTGAGGATGCGGGCCGGGTCGCTGACCTGGCCACTGACCACCAGCCACACAAACCGATGGGCCAGCACAAACGTCTTGCCGGTGCCTGCTCCGGCTACCACCTTCAGGGGTATATCCAGGCGAGGCTCCTCAATAATGGCTTGCTGCTGGCTACTGGGTTCATGCTCGTAGCGCACTGGTGTCTACCTCGGTTCCGCTTCACTGCAAATCAGGATGAAGGGGCAGGTGCCAAAGTAAGTATTGCAGCCTTCAGCCGGTGGATGGCCTTCAAACTCCCGCCGTCCCTTTATGATGCGGGCGGTGTGGGCCAAGTATTGGGCAATTTGCTCCAACTCAGCTCGACTAAATTGCTTATCGCCGGGTTCGTCGTGTGGTATTAACTCCACCGCTACTCGCTGGGCTGCCCGCTTTCCGTGAGCGCAAAAACTATGTAGGGCCACCTGGGTGACCTGCCCCGGCCTCTCTTGTTGCTGCTCCCAGCCCAGAACATACAGAGGGAGCTGATAATTGGCGGGTGGCTCTTTGACCGTATCGCGGTCGGGCCGATAGCAGAAAGCCCGGCGGATATTCAGCGCACTGTCTACCGAGCCGCTCTTGTAATCTACCACTGTTAGTCCATCGTCGGTCGGGGTAACCTGGTCAATGCGGCCCGTGAAAAGATGGGGATGGCCGCGCTCATCTTTCAATTCAATAGTAAAGGGCTGTTCCTGAGCCTGGGAAGGCTCCTTAAAGTATTCAGTTTGTATGTAAGCCTGCAATGAGCGCTGAGCCTGCTGCTGGTAGACATAGAAAGCATATTGTGATGAGAAATCAGCTTTCGCATCGGCTAAAGCCTTATCCAACAGCTCGCGGGCGACCTGGGCAGTACGCTGGACGGGGGACAGAGCGTTAAGCTCGGCCAGGAAATTGTGGATGGCAGAGCCATAAACCATAGCGTCGTGCTCTTCGCTCTCCAAATCCAGCAAATGACCGTAGAAAAACAGCCGGGGACAGCGGAAATAGTCATTGAGACTACTGGCACTGGCGGCCCAATGGGAAGCAGCACCAGATAGCACCGCCTTACGGGCCGGGCAAGGCCGGGGGATAGTTTCGGCGGGCACCGCTGGCCGTGGCTCAGGCTCTGACGGTCGTCGGGCGCAAATAGTAATGGGGCAGTTCTGGTGGCTGGTTCGGCCCTCGGAGGTCTCGGGAACCAGGCCGGCAAATGGACAGGCAAAATCCTCCGGCTGGCTGGTTAACGGAGCCAGGGCAAAATCCGCCGGCAGAGCGCAAGTCAGGAAAGGCGACGGACTGATAGGAGCACCTTTTTCCTCCAGATGGCAGGTCAGCACCAATCGCTGACGGGCCCGGGTCAGGCAAGTGTAGAATAGCCGCGTCTCCTCGGCGTGGGCCTCCTGCGGAGCCTCGCCAAATCCCGCGAAAGTCAAGGTAGGGATGGGCATATCCAAGTGCTTCAGAGTGCGTTGGCGCAGCGCAGCCATCGCCGCTGGCGGCAACAACCGCGATATTATGGCGGGACTGGGGAAACTACCTTCGTTTATACCTATCAGGAAAACTCTGTCAAACTCCCGCCCTCGGCTACCGTGAGCGGTGAGCACAGCCACCCCCTCGGCGTCAGGGGCTTCGGGCGGTTGGGCAGCTTCAATGGCGCTGCGCACCTGGTCCCAATTCAGGGCAGTACCTGCTACCTGAGCAAAGGCAGTGTCGGTCTCTTCTAATGTCGTGAGCAAGTGGGCGAGACCGGGCAACGTATCTTGACTCTGGTCACTGGCCAGTTTAGCTGCGAGACCGGTCTGATTGACTATAATGTGGAACGCCGATAGGGGAGGCAAGGATAGGGCCTGGGTTATGGCGGACTTCCACTGGTGGAGCACCGGCGCAGGTGAGGCTTTGTCAGGCTGCTCGGGGAGCATAAACCGGCCCTGGCGACTGCAGTGGTGGCAGATCCGAGCCAGGGTTAGCTCGTCGGTGTCTTCATCTGCCGTCAGGGAGGCCAGGCGACTGACAGCGGCATTGGCAGCGGATAGCTTGCGCTGGCGCACAGCCGCGGGGTAGCTGTCGCCCTCGCGCACAAATACCAGAACATTGATGATATCGGTCAATACCCTGACCGCTGACCAGTAGCTGGCCATCCGGTCATACCCGGCCACCGGTATGCCGCGCAGAGATAGGTGCTGAGCCGCCGCCTCAGCCTGACTCCGGCGGCGGGCAATGATCCCAATCCGGTTAGGAGGAGTCTGGCCCTCCTGCAGAATTGCTATTATCTGATCACCGATCCCCACTAACTCTTCCTCAACTCCGCGGTAGACCTGCACTTCGACATCCTTAGTTGCAGCGGTCTGGCTAGCTGGCTGTGAGTCCAGGTTATGATCAGCGGCAAACCGGTGGGCCGCCGCGGCTACCGAGGCCGGCAGAGAGTTTGAGGTATCAGTAGGGAGCGACTCGCGGGCGATATGCCGCTGAGGCAGCAGCATCTGCAGCACCGGCGCCGGATCAGCCACCGCCCCGCGAAAGCGGTAGATGGTCTGGTTAGGCTCGTAAGTCCCTACCAGCCTGGTGTCAGGCCCGCACATGGCTGCCAGCAATTCTAATTGGAGCAAAGTGGCATCCTGCAGGTCATCAGCAACCACCAGGTCATAGCGTTGCTGCCAGCGATGGCTTAGCTCAGCGGCCTCAAGGGCGACCAGCGCTAACCAGATTATGCCCCGGTAATCGTAAACCTGAGCCTGCTGGAGGCGCTGCTGATACTGCTGGTAGATATCAGCCAGATCCTGCAAGGCCCCGGCTGACGGCAGGCCAGGAATGATTTGCTCGCGGAAAACTACCGGATCAATCTTGCACCGCTTCAGCTCGGCAACGAAGTCGGCCACATCATCCCGGAACTGGGA
>JALGTV010000182.1 GCA_029821215.1 Candidatus Zipacnadia bacterium
CGATGCATGTGGCTGACCGACTGGCGGTAGTGGCTGAGTATGATGGCTTTAACACTAACGCGGGTGCCGCCTATAATTTTCTGCCCAGCCAGCAAAAGATGGCAGCCATTGGGTACCTGGGATGGTCTGATCTGGACCGCCCGGTAGTAGGGCTAACATTTGCCATCCATTAAGGATGCGGAGCGCAGGACGTCTCTGGTGCGACGAGAGCCACTGAGCAGAGCACTACTTTGGTGGGCGGTTGGCTATGTCCGGCTATGATTTGGTAATAATTGGTGCCGGCCCGGCGGGGCTGAGTTGTGGGTATGAGGCCATCCGACAGGGTCAACAGCCGTTAATATTAGAGCAGGACTCTGTAGTCGGCGGTATCGCCCGCACTGTGCGGTTCGGCGACTATTACTTTGACCTTGGTGGTCACCGCTTTTTCACCAAGCAACCCGAAGTGGAACAGATTTGGCACACAATACTGGGCTCCGAGCTGCTCCGCCGGCCGCGGCTATCCCGCATTTACTACAATAACCGCTTAATTGGCTACCCCCTAAGGCCGTTGGATTGTCTGGCTAAGTTGGGGGTGCTGCAGTCACTGTTGGTGATAGGCAGTTACATACGGGCCCGGTTGAGGCCGGTAGCTGAGGCCGAGGATTTGGCGCAGTGGATGACTAATCGGTTTGGCCGTCGGCTGTACCAAATGTTTTTCCAGGCCTATACAGAGAAAGTCTGGGGAATGCCGGCCCAGCAGATCAGCAGTGACTGGGCGGCCCAGCGGGTGAAGTCGCTCTCCGTTGCTGAAGTACTTAAAAACGCCCTGGGACTGGCCGGCGGTCGGCATAGAAGTCTCATCGGGCAATTTGAGTATCCACGCCTGGGGGTGGGAATGATGTGGAGGCGGATGGCTGATCTTATTGGTGACGGTGGCGGCCGAATTGCTTTCCAGCATCAGGTGGGCCAGATACATCACCAGGACGGACAAGTAATGGCGGTGACCGCCCACACGCCACAAGGACGCCGCGAGTATCGGGCTTCACACTTCGTCTCGTCAATGCCGTTACGGGAGCTGATACTGAGTCTGGAGCCGGCGGCACCAGCGGCTGTCCGCCGAGCGGCTAAAGCCCTGCGCTACCGGAATATGATAACTGTGATGTTGATAGTTAATGAGCCGGACATTTTTCCCGACAACTGGATTTACATCCAGTCACCACACGTGCAGGTGGGACGAATACAGAACTATAAGAATTGGAGTCCTGACATGGTCCCCGACGCCGCCAAGACGTCATTGGGGTTAGAGTACTACTGCTGGGAGGATGGTGATTCGTGGCATATGCCCCAGGAAGAGTTAATAGCATTGGGCCAGCAGGAATGCGCTGAGCTGGAGTTGATTAACCCCGACCAGGTCGTGGCCGGCACGGTAGCCCGAGTGCCCAAGGCCTATCCAGTCTATGATCGCGGCTATGCCCAGCGCGTAGGGACGATCCGCGAGTACCTGAGCAGTTTACCTAATCTGCAAGTCATTGGCCGCAATGGCATGCATCGCTACAACAATATGGACCATTCTATGATGACCGGTCTGTTGGCGGCACGCAACATCTGTGGTGAAGACCATAACCTCTGGCAAGTCAACGTGGGCGAAGACTATCTGGAAACTGCCGACAAGTAATAAGTCTACCCCCGCGTAGCGCCGGTTCTCAACCGGCGCTATTCGGTGGGGCGAGGTTAGAGAACCTCGCCTACGCGCTGTAAAGGAGAATGGCGAATGACTGACCCTCTAAGCGAATATCAAGCCGGCAGGGGTCCGATTCCGGGCGAGATGTTGGCCTGGCAGGTGTTTGGCCGGGGGCTGGAAAATGTAGGTCGCGACGGTCGGCCCCTCCGTATACCGGTACCTCGGCCTCAGTCTAATGAATTACTGGCTCGGGTGGATGCGGCTGGTCTTTGCTTTAGTGACATCAAGATTCTAAAGCTGGGCAATGAGCATCCTCGCCTGAGCGGGCGAAATCTGGCAGATAACCCAATAATATTGGGCCACGAAGCTTCGGTGACCATCGTTGAAGTCGGCGAGGACTTGTGGGACAAATTCTCGGTGGGCGACCGCTTTGTCATCCAGGCGGAAATATACTATCAGGGTAAGAATCTGGCTTTTGGCTATCTGCTGGCGGGGGCATTGGAGCAGTATGTACTGCTGGGTGATGAGATACTACGGGGCGACGAGGGCCTGTATATGATACCTGTCAGGCCGGAGGCTGGCTACGCGGAAACAGCCTTAGCTGAGCCGTGGGCATGTGTAGTGCACTCTTATACCACCGACTTCCGCCGCACCTTGTTGCCTGGCGGAGTGGCTTGGATTATCGCGGCTGACGCCGGGGCTGACTATACCCTGGGCGAGTTAGCCCAAGCCAGCTCAGGACCCGCCAGGATTGTGGCTACCAATGTAACAGGAGACCTCCAGGGGCAGATAGAAGCAGCAACAGACGCTTGGGGAGCTGAGTTGAAGACAGTAGACTTGGCTCGCCCCGAAGATGCAGCGCAGGTGCAAAGCCAACAGGCCGCGGCGGGTTTTGATGATATAGTTATCATTGGCCGTCCCGCAACCGAATTAGTGGCGGCGGCTGCCGCTACCCTGGGCAAGTATGGTACCCTGGCCCTGGTACTTGAAGCGGCGCTGCCGGGGCCAGTGCCGCTGGATATAAGCCGGATCCACTATGATTATGTCCGGTATGTGGGCACATCTGGCGACGACATATCGGAAGCCTACACCTCCAGCCGCGACCCCCATCTTAAGCCCGAAGGCAAGGCTTTACTGATAGGTGGCGCCGGCCCGATGGGGCAGATGCACCTGCAGTTGGCTCTGGAGAGCAAACAAGGCCCGCAGTTGGTGGTCGTCACTGACATTGATGAGGAACGATTGAGCCTGACAGCGGACCGATTCAGCGAAGTTGCCCGGCAGCATAACAAGCAACTATTCTACCTCAATCCCCAGCAACTGGGTGACGAGTATGATAAGCGGTTAAGTGAGCTGGCCCCGGGAGGGTTTGATGATATCGTACTGCTGGTGCCGTCGGCACCTCTGGCCCTGGGAGCAACCCAGTACCTGGCGGACACGGGTATGATGAATATGTTTGCGGGCATCCCGCGAGGCACTATTGCTGATGTGGACCTGAATTTGGTGGCTCGGCGTGGCGTGCGATTTACGGGTACCAGTGGCTCGCGAATTGAGGACTTGGAGACCACGGTCCGGATGACGGAGACCGGTGAGCTGTCGCCCAATCGCTCAGTGGCCGCTATTGGGGGGATTGAAGCCGCTCACAATGGCTTGCGGGCCGTGCGTGATGGCCTGATGCCGGGCAAGATAGTCATCTATCCTCAGATTGAGGGCCTCCCCTTAACTGCTCTGCCCGATCTATCGGCACGCCTGCCCGAGGTAGCGGCTCATCTGGGGCCGGGGGCCCAGCTTTTGCGACAATACCTGGCAAAGGTAGAATAAACAGATGAGTGACTGGCTCGGGCCATTGATTAGAGCGACGGCGATTACGCGAGTCTGCGGTCGGGGATGGGTATATTGGCGGTGTTGCCGCTAATTGCCGCGCTGGTGTTTCTCTGGCGACTATTTGCCGACCGAAAGCAAGCGGGATGTTAGTCTGGATGACGCACTAAAAGGAGATAATATGGCTGAGCCTCTGGGCTGTTTTGTGCTGGTGCTGCATGGGCACATCCCGTATGTGCTGGGCCACGGGACTTGGCCCCACGGTGCCCAGATGCTTTATGAGGCGGCGGCTGATACCTATATTCCCCTGCTGTGGACCCTGGAGGAGCTGGCCTATGAGGGCATCTCGGCCAAGTTAGTAATCAGCTTCAGCCCGATTACTATGGAGCAATTGGCTGACGAGCGCTTCCAGGAGTGGTTTGAAGGGTATCTGAGTGACAAAATACACTGGGCGGGCGAGAATGAGGGGCAGTTCGGCAGTTGGGGGGAAGGTCATCTGGAATATCTGGCCCGCCGCTGGCGCCAGCACTATGAGGCCGTACGAGACAGTTTCTGTAACCGCTATAATCGCAATATCCTGGCCCAGTACCGGCAGATGCAGGATGCCGGCCACATTGAAGTGATGACTTCGGCGGCTACCCATGGCTATCTGCCGCTGCTGCACGAAGATGCCAGCGTCAATCTGCAAGTATGCCAGGCCGTGCAGACCTACCAAAAGTACTTTGGCCGCTGGCCACGGGCATTTTGGCTGCCGGAGGGGGCCTATCGGAGCCTTATGCGCGCCGGGGCATAGAAGAGTTCCTGGCCGAAAATGGCCTTGACTACTTTGTAGTTGACACTCACTTGCTGGGCGGTGGCGGCCCGGAGCCGGTGGACATTGACTGGGAGCACACTGTAGGCAAGTTGTGGGGCCGTATCCGTAAGGTTCGCCAGCCGCAGCACTATTTGGGTGATAAATCGCCCTATCTACCTTACTTTGTGGGCCATGCGTATGAGGATCATCCGCCGGTAGCCGTGCTGGTGCGCGATCCGCAGACAGGACTTAAAGTATGGAGTGCGGAGCACGGCTATCCGGGTGACTTCAATTATCTGGAGTTCCATAAAAAACATATTCCCGGTGATTTGCGTTACTGGCGAATCACCGATGGCAATAATAACCTGGGCAGCAAGCAGCTATATCAGCCGGATTGGGCCGATGGCCAATTGCGCGCCCATGCGGGCAATTTTCTGTGGACGGTGAAGGAGACCCTGCGAGCCGGGCCCCGGCCTGACGGGCGACTACCGGTGGTCTGTGCCCCCTTTGATGCCGAGCTGTTTGGGCACTGGTGGTTTGAAGGGCCGCGATTTCTGGTGCATGCGCTGCGCTGGATGCACCAGGACCCGGAAATTGAGGTGCTGACCGGTAGCGAATACCTGGCCCGGTACTCCCCGCAGACCGCCATTACCCTCCCCGAGGGCTCCTGGGGAGCCGGCGGTGGACACTGGGTGTGGCTGAACGAAGACACCACTTGGACCTGGCAGCGGATCTATGATGCCGAGTTAGACCTGCGCGCCCTCATCCAGAACCACGGGACCGGTCACGATGAGACCATGGGTAGCCTTATCAAGCAGGCAATGAGGGAGCTGCTGCTATTGCAAGCCTCTGACTGGCAGTTTCTCATCACTACCTGGTCGGCCCGTGACTATGCCGAGGTTCGCATTCAGTCGCATCACACCGATTTCAAGCGGGTAGTGGACTTGGCCCGCAAATACGCGCGCGGGGAATGGATTAGCGAGCAGGAGTGGGCCTTTTTCGGGGGCTTATGCCAGCGAGACAAGGTCTTTAGTGACATCAAGCCAAAGTGGTATTTCGTCTAACTGCTCAGTGCTACCCGCATACCAAAAAGCTACCCCGTAGCCTGCGGCCAAGGGCAGCGGAAAAAACTTAGTGGCGGGGCTGACGGGACTTGAACCCGCGACCTCCGGCTTGACAGGCCGGCACTCTAAACCAACTGAGCTACAGCCCCGACAATGAAAATATGCTCGCTCTCCCGCAGCGAGCACCAGTAGGTTAGCACATCTGGGTATCATTGTCAATATAGCGCCGGTTCAGCCACCGGACCCGCCGAGGAGCAGGAAACGCCGTGCCCCCGCCGCCTGGGAGCTGCTGGCCACTAATTAGGAGTGTACGGTGAGTTAGTATGGAAAAAGTGCAGCAGGTCACCAGGAGGGTCATGGATGTGGACAGAGAAATGGGAACTATGGGCCAGTAATCGTATGACCAAGGAGGAATCAATGATGGCGTTTGCTCCAGCGTTGGCTAAGTTTATTGATTTTCAGGATGCCGAGGCCTGTGCCCGGGTACGAAAGATAACCCGGGAGGAGATCTGCGAGCATCCTAATCCCGACTTTCGCATTCGGGTGATAGACGATCCCACCATATTTTATGCCGAATTCGCCCTGGATATAGTAACGCGAATACGGCAGGCAGCAGAAGAGGGGCGCAAGTGCGTGATGATACTGCCGGTAGGCCCGGTGCCCCAGTTCGCGATTGCTGCCGGCATCATCAACCGGTTGGGGATTGACTGCCATCACCTGGTGACCTTCAACATGGATGAATACGCTGACGAGAATGGGCAGACGGCGCCAGCAGACTGGGAAGGGTCATTCGCTACGGCGATGAGGGAGAATTTCTTTAGCAGGATTGATGAAGATCTGCGGCCACCGGAAGAGAACATTCACTTCCCCAATTCCGACAACATCAACGACTACTCAACAATGATCGCCGAGGCGGGCGGGGCCGATTGCTGCTACGGCGGCATCGGCTGGTGTGGTCACATCGCCTTCTGGGAGTCCCATTTGGGACACAATTATGACACCCTGGAGGAGTACAAGCAGGCCACCGCCCAGATTGTAGAGCTGACCCCGATGACCATAATGCAGAACGCCTTGCACTCGTTCGGGGGAGACTGGTCCTGGGTGCCGCCCAAGGCGGCTACCATTGCCCCGTTTGATATCCTCTCAGCTAATCACCGCAGCTTCTGGCTGGATGGCATGTGCGGGCCGTACACACCCATGTCCTGGCAGCGGTTCATCGCCCGGCTGGTAGCCCATGGACCGGTTAACCGGTTCGTGCCAGGCTCTATCCTCCAGGAGGTACGCACCGACTACACCCTGCTGGGAGGAGTGGCCGATAACGTGGAGATAGAAATGGCGTGATTGACGGCAGTATAACGACAGTATTACGGCAGCACAACTGCAGCATAACGCCACCGACGGCAACGGCGAACGACTAACTGGTAAGCGATAAATGCTTTTCTTGAGTATGTGAAAGAGAGATGAGTAACCCGATGTTCCTGGGACTGCCAGTGGGCATCGGGTTACTTGTTGCTTGGGATAGGTTGCTTAGGCTCTAAGTTCGGCCTGATTGTCCCAGATTTTCTGGAAGGTCGCCAGAATTAGGTCCATATCCTCTCGTGGACCCAGGAAGTTAGCATGGTAAAGGCTGAGGGCCTTGTGTTTCCAGATATACTCGCAATTA
>JALGTV010000183.1 GCA_029821215.1 Candidatus Zipacnadia bacterium
CTCGGCAATCTGCGCTGCTACCTGCCCACTCTCGTTGAGTGCCTGGGCAATGGTACCGTGGATCTGCTGAGGGTAGATGTCAGCCGGATGCTGACCCTCAAACCAAACTAAGACTTTGACTGGCTCTGCGTTCATGGTGCTCCTCCCAAAGTTCAGTTGATGTGACTTACACGAAGAATTCGGCAGGAGAAAGCATTTGACCTGCTAATAGGGCGGGCCACAGCGACCGGCGAGTCGGTCTAACTACCAGCAATGAATCCGGGTCAGGTGTCGCTTGGCAAAGGCGCGGCCCGAGCCTGATTTGAGGTATGGTTCAAATGCTATTGCCTTAGCGTCATCACGGTAGCACCCAGTAGTCGAGACTTTTTCAAGGCCCAATCTGCAAAGCCCTGTCATGGGGTCTTACTTAGTTTCTTAAGCTTATCTGCCTGGCCAGTTACAAGGGCTTTCTTCTTGGCTCGGGTCCATCTCTTAATCTGGCGTTCACGTTGAATAGCTAATAACTTGGTCTTATGACGCTCAGAATAGACTAACTCCACCGGCCGTCGGTGCAAGGTGTGCTTTGCACCCTTGCCATTATTGTGAGCTTTAAGGCGTTCTTGAAGATCCCCAGTGGTGCCCACATAGTAAGAACCGTCGCAACAGCGGAGGATATAGACGTAGTAGCGCTTGGCCATTACTTTTGTCCTTCGACAAGCTCAGGACACCATTCGCCGCGCTCGCCGGCTGGTTTTACTGAGTAGATAATCAAGCTGGCTTGCCATGAGCAAGCTCCGAGTGTGGCGAGGAGCGCGTCGAGTTCAGGCTTGTCCTTCGGCAGGCTCAGGACACCATTCGCCGCGCAGGGGCGCGTCGAATGGTGGAGGCGGCGGGAATCGAACCCGCGTCCGAAGAGGTGCTGCCGAAGCATCTACAGGCATAGCATGTGTTTTTATTTCACCTCGCCCCAGCCCACATACCTGGCCGTTGGAGGTCCTCGCAGCCACCGATAGGTAAGCTAACCTCTCTTACGCCCGGTCCCGACCCGATTAGCAAAGGTCAGGCGGACGAGCTGCTTATAATTAAGCAGCCAATGCCATTTGAGTGTTGGCATTTGTTGGGTTCCGCGTTTTACGAGTCAGCGGAGATCTCGGCCTGCAGCTTGGGCTGGCTATCTCCCCGTCGAAGCCAATCGCCCCCACGTTACCACCTACATTATACCACAAATCCGCCGGCCAGACACCTACTCAAGCCTGGCATCCATGTTAATGGACGACAACTACCGCTGCTTGGTTCAGATGATTCAGCCACCACCGAGCAGTGGTACTGCCAGTGCATCGCCCTGCTGCTGGGTGCCCGGTGGGCCGCAATCAGGCTTGCCGGTATACTTTGTCGCCTTCTCGGACCCGGTCTTTGATCTGTACAGCCACATCGTCGCCCGGGCCGGCTGATTCCACCGATTCGTGCTCAATCTGCATAGACTGGACCGTCTGGACCAAGTCAGTTGTATGACCGACAATGTGGATGGTATCGTCAACCTTTAACTCCGCCTCCAGGCGCAAGACAGCGGCCGGTACATGCGCGAAATAGTGAGTCACTTCGCCGATGAGTTCCTCAGCTTCGCTTGGCACATCGCTCACTTGGTTTCACCTCCTTGTTGTGATGTGTTACTACTTTCGGCGTTTACTGCCGAATTTCGGTTTTTGCTCACGGGCTTTGCGGCGGCGGACTTTCTGGATTTTCGCCGTCAGCACCAGCGCCAGGTAGCCGCCCCCAACCATTCCACCACCGGCCAGGGCAAAAACAGCAATTAGGCCTACAGTTGGCTGAGTGCTGAGTACACCGGTAAACAGTTTGTAAACTCCCACGTAAGCAAGCAGGCCAACCCCCAAGCCAACAATGGCTCCGACAAAGGTCCACAGCAATTGGTAAATCTCTTTCATGACCGCCGTTCAATCTCCACACTGATGATAGCTACTTTACTGTTTATTCGCGCCGTTTGTGCTTATTCCTTCCCTACAATAGCTCCGTTAAGGCTAATGACTTACTTTAAAGCTACGGAATTTGTTATAATAGGATTGCAATTTGTCCCTGCGAGCCCCAAAGGAGGATCACCTTGCGCGGAACGATTATTGAAGCTATCCTCAGCGAGCATCTGGTCAGCGGTACTCTGGCACCTGGCGAGGAGGTAGGATTGCGGATAGATCAGACCCTCACCCAGGATGCGACTGGAACCATGGCCTACTTGCAGTTTGAAACCCTGGGTCTGGACCGGGTACGCACTGAGTTGTCGGTAAGCTATGTGGATCATAATACTCTGCAAACGGGGTTTGAGAATGCTGATGACCACCGCTATCTGCAAACAGTGGCAGCCCGCTACGGTATCTACTTCTCCCGCCCCGGTAATGGCATCTGCCACCAGGTCCACCTGGAGCGGTTTGCTGTCCCCGGTAAAACGCTACTGGGCTCAGACAGCCACACCCCCACGGCCGGAGGGCTGGGGATGGTCGCAATTGGGGCCGGCGGACTGGACGTAGCTTTAGCTATGGCTGGCCAGCCTTTCTATGTGCGCGTCCCGAAGGTGCTGGGCATCCGGCTGACTGGGCAACTACCCGACTGGGTCTCAGCCCAGGACGTGATACTACACCTGCTGGAGAAGCTATCGGTGAGTGGAGGTGTGGGCAAGGCACTGGAATACTTTGGGAATGGCGTAGATACGCTCAGTGGGCCCCAACGGGCTACCATAACCAATATGGGCACTGAATTGGGAGCCACTACCTCAATCTTTCCTTCTGATGAGACAACTCGCCGTTTTCTCCATGCCCAGCAGCGCCAGGAAGTCTGGCGACCGTTGTCAGCCGATGAGGATGCCGAATATGCTCAGATAATTGAGGTAAATCTGTCTGAGCTGGAACCCCTCATCGCTCAGCCCCATAGCCCTGACAATGTAGTGCCGGTAGGCAAAATCGCCGGCACCAAGGTGAACCAGGTATGTATCGGGAGCTGCACCAACTCCTCCCTGGCCGAACTGATGACCGTCGCTGCCCTGCTGCGGGGCAAGCAGGTTCACCCCGATGTCAGTGTGACCGTCTCGCCGGGATCGCGGCAGGTATTGACTATGTTGGCCCGGAACGGCTCTCTGGCGGACCTACTGGCAGCAGGAGTACGTCTACTGGAGACAGCCTGCGGGCCCTGTATCGGTATGGGCCAGGCACCAGCAACCGACGCCGTATCACTGCGCTCATTTAACCGCAACTTCTCCGGGCGCAGCGGCACCAAGTCAGCCCAGGTCTATCTGGCCAGCCCGGTGGTATGTGCCGCCGCTGCCCTTACCGGGGAGATAACTGACCCCCGCACGTACCCACCCAGAAGCCGCTGGCCGCTGAGCTGGAAGGGACAGTGCTGCTGAAGGTAGGTGATAATATCACCACCGACCACATTATGCCGGCGGGGGCGAAATTGTTGCCGCTGCGCAGCAATATCCCGGCTATTAGCCAACACGTCTTTGCGCCGGTGGACCCCAGCTTTGCTGAGCGGGCACAGGCGCACGACGGGGGGTTCATCGTCGGGGGGGACAACTATGGCCAGGGGTCCAGCCGTGAGCATGCTGCCTTAGCTCCTGCATATCTGGGGGTCAAGGCGGTGCTGGCCTGCTCCTTTGCCCGCATTCACCAGGCCAACCTGGTCAACTTCGGGATCCTGCCCCTGCAGATTAGCAAAGAAGACTACCAGCACTGTCAACCAGGTGACCAACTTCGGATTAAGGAAGTCAACAAGAAGATGGTTGCCGGGCAACCACTGGTTGTTGATAACATTAGCCAGGATTACCAGTTTATTGCCGCGGCGCAGTTGAGTCAGCGGCAGGTAGAAATCATCCAGGCGGGAGGGGCCCTGAACTGGGCACGGCAGAAGTTGGCCGGAGCTGGTTAAGCCCCGAAGCAGGCAAATTATGAAGGTTACTGGGTTTCTTCAGATTCTTCGTCTTTCTTCGCTGGGCGGGCTTGGGTAACAGCATCGGCGATATCCCTGATGCTGTCTACAATGGATGAGACTGGGCCGGGCTCCTTGGGGATGGTAAGCAGCCGTTCACCTTCGCTATCCACAATTAGAAAAACTGGGGTCATCGTCACCATTCCCCCACCGCCCCCACCGCCGCCATGCTCACCCTGTCCGGCTTCTTCGCTCTTCTTGCCTCCCAACCCCCCACCAGCTCCCAAACCAACCCGCACCACCACAGCGGGGATAATCGTCTTGCCAGCGGCTTCGACCGGCTCAGAGATAACCTTGGTGGACTCAGCGAACTCGGTCATTCCTGCCACGATGTCACCTATGAGCGCCTCGGGATCAAATCCTGACATAGTCATTATGCCTCCTTATGGGTCGTTGACCGCGGTTGATGTTGTGGGGATGTGGCCAGAGCTTGGCGCAGAGAGGTTAGTCGCCGCAGGCGGCCCTGCAACACCATATACAACAGCGTCAGAGCAGCTCGCAGGAGTCCAATTCTATAGTGAGCTTGCACTCGTCGCTGCCCATCGGCGGTACAACTCAGCTCAATGGGCCCCAGAGCCCGCGTTCCCACTAAGCCAGCAATGGCCTGGTCAGCAGGCTGAGTCTCCGTTGGCGATTGGACAGACACGCCGAAGTCGCCAGACTCCCACACCAGCTCGTGGACAGCCTGCACCACGGCGATTAGTGCCCGGCCAGTATCCTCAAAGTTGCCCATCGCGCCGCTGACCAGCCGCCGAGCCAGAGTCTGCTGGCGCTCTGTGTCACTTGGTCTGACGGGCTTTGGTTGCCGGGGATCCAACTTCTTGCGCCATGGAATGAACAGAATCTGTATGCGCATTTCTTTGGTAGGAGCGGGTTGGAACGTCACTCGTCCCCACCAGGACAGGCGCAACCGGGCCTGCCCTGTCTGAGTGTCGTAATCAGCTTGAAGATCGCCAATCCAAGGCAGGACTAAGAGCAACACAGCAGCGACAAGCAATATTGTGCCCCCCAGCCAACCACCAACCCAGACCTTCCCTGCCCAGAAGGCCGCCGCGAGCAGCACCTCAAGGAGTATTACCATCAATGCCACCACCACTATCACTCTCATTCGCCCTCAACTCCTGGGGACAACAATCGGCGACAATGGCGCCCAAGTATTGTGCCTGTTATTAAGTATTCTGGCCGCCCTTAGCTATTGGGACGGGAGCACCCGGTCTACGACGGCGGCTAATTGCTCTTCGGGCTGAAGACCTATTCCCCGCTCGGCCACCTCACCATCCTTGAAGATAAGAAAGGTGGGAATGGCACGGACGCCATAACGCATAGCTATCTGCGGGGCTTCGTCAATATTAAGCCGGCCCACTTTGATTCTACCGGCATACCTCTCAGCTATTTTGTCTACTATCGGGGCGACCATAACGCACGGGCCGCACCAGGGCGCCCACAAGTCAATAAGGACCGGCAGATCGGATTGGAGTACTTCAGTGTCAAAGTCTGCAGCAGTGATTTCACGAACGTCAGCCATCCAGTATTACCTCCTACGTCTTATGAGTAGATCGTGATCGTTGCCGATATTGCCAGTAAGCAGCCAGCCAGAATCCGGCCAGTAGGCCAATCACGTCGGCGGCCACATCAGACAGCTCAAATTCACGGCCAGCAATAGGAATCTGATGCAATTCATCCAATAAAGCCCATGCGCTGCCCATTATTAGGAGCGCTGCGGGCCAAAGTCGGGAACCGGACAGCCGGCCGGTGAGTTGCCAGGAACGTCGGAGCAACGCTCCGAAGACGGCATACGCGACAAAATGTTCAAACTTGTCCACGCCATTGCTGGCTGCGCCCGCCTTTCCAGGTACGGAAGTAGCTGTTAGAATCACCAGCAGCCATACTATTGTTGGTCCCCATACGCGCAGCCAACTGGGCCAGTGAGCCGATTCAGGACGGCAGGGTTGCGGGTCATCGCCACTCACTGACCTAATCTTTCCTTCACGCCCAGACCAGTAAGGGTCAATTCTTTGGTGGCCAGAACTTGATCAGAAGCATTATAGGCGCGCGCGCTGATTAGACTTTCACCAACTCGTAGGTCACCGACATCCAACAAACAAGAGAAGTGCCGCTGATTGGTGAGGAATTTGGTTGTCTCGTCCACGTCAATGGTACAGAACGCAAATCCCGCCCCACCCGATAGATGAAGGCTCAGTCGGAGGAGCTCTGCTCCATCGGTGTCGGTAACCGGCTCGGTGGCCACGGTGAGAGTTGGACGGTGAGAGTTGGGGGCGGCGGGGCAGCCGGCGCAGCCGATGATAATTGGGCTTCAGCCGGTTCGGCGGGGGGTTGGCCGACTTGTGCTGGCTGCTCATATTGCCTCCGGGGCACCACCGGGCCATTTATCAGGCAGTTGGCTGCCACTACACAGGCCAATATGTGGAACCCAGCTCGATAGGCCAAGGGGCGACCGGGGCCGCATTTGGCCTCACAAAGGAAGGTGGGAAAGCCCTGGTATAGGCCCAGGTAGCGATGGCATAAGCGCAGCGAGTCTCCAGGATAATCATAGTACACGCCTAAGTTGTATCCATACTGGCTCATCCACATAGAAATATTGCGGCTGATGGCAGTAGTATATGCGCATAGTTGGGAGGGCAGGGCATCACTGGCCCCCACCGTTTCCAAGAAATTCTCTTGATAGGCGGCCCGCTTACTGTAAGCAGGCAACTCGTGCAGATCCAGGATAGCATGAGGCCGGTACTTCTCCACCGCCGCCTGCAATGCTTGGGTCTCCGGCTGAGTGGCGCTGACCCAATCGCGGTTCAAGTCCATACCCGCGCCATTAGCCCGTCGGTCAGCTTCCGCCCCGTCGGGATTGGCTACTGGTACAGCGATAATCTGCAAGTGATTCAGAACTGCCTGCTCAAGCGATGACGGCGCGGCGGCAAAATGCTCGATTAGTGCCAAAGCTGCTGTAGTCCCGGCCGGCTCGTTGCCGTGCTGACGAGCAATAATAAACAATCGCATTTTTTCCTCTGGCGGCCTATCCGGGTTAGTTACAGTCACCAGCCACAGCGGGCGACTTTGCTGGGAGTAACCAATTACCTCCAAATGTACACGACTGCTCGTTTCAGCCGTCTGGTGCAAAAAGTCAGTCACCTGGGCGAAGGTGCGGGGTTGGGCGGGACAGCGCTCCACGATTTGGGCGATGATGTCACCAGCACAGCAAGGCGCTGAGGCACCGCTTAGCAGGATGAGCGCCAGTGCAGCAATATGGAGTCTACGTGTGAGCGCGAGTGGTCTTGTCATATTTGGGCCCGACCCGGTGATTAAGAAGTCATCAGTCGCCATAATACCAGAAAGCAGTGCTCAAGTAAAGAGCACTGCAGTCGGCAGGAGGACGGCCAACTGCTCCCCTTCGTTGCCTACGGGCACCGGTTTTGATATAATAGCGTCAAATAAGGAGCCATCAATAAGTACAGAAAGCCGGTAATGAGGAACAATTATGGTAGCCGAAGACATAATGAGCACTGATGTTATCACCGTGCGTCCCCAAGACCAACTGGAGAAAGTCGCTGACTTGATGATGGAGTATGGCCATGCAACCTTCCCAGTAGTAGATGAGAACAATAGCGTGGTCGGTGTTATTGGCAGAACTCATATGATTCGCACCGCTCTGCCAGTTGTGGCCGAGCAGATAGGCCAACTGGGGTTTTTGCCTGACTCATACCGTTTCCACGGCTTTGAGGAAGATTATATTGGGCTGGTACCAGTGGAGAAGGTTATGTCGGTAGATCCGGTCCAGGTGAGCACAGACACCCCAGTGGCCGAAGTAGCGCGACGAATGCTGGAATACGACATCGGCTCAGTGCCAGTAGTTGATGAGGGGAAGCTGGTTGGCATCGTCAGCCGTTCTGACTTAGTAGAGGCAATAGTTCATCCCTATATGTGCGGCGGGGATGAACAATGACCACCGGCGGAATCATTGCCACGGTAATCTTCGTCGCTACATACCTACTCATCGCCAGTGAGAAGGTTCACAAGACCAAAGCCGCTCTGGCGGGAGCCGTGGCTATGTTGCTGGTCCGCATAGTAGACCAGCACGTAGCGTTTCACGGCACAGAAACGATTCTGGGTATTGACTGGAATACAGTTTTTCTGCTAATCGGAATGATGACCATTGCCAGCACCACGGGACGGACAGGGGCTTTTCAGTGGGTAGCAATAAAGGCAGCTAAGCTGGCCGGCGGCCGACCTTACTGGATCATCGTGCTGCTGGCGGTGGGCACGGCAGTACTGTCGGCGGGGCTGGACAATGCCACTACCGTGGTGCTAATGGCGCCGGTAACTATCCTCATTTGTGAGGCGCTGGCGGTTGACCCGGTGCCCTTCTTGATCTGCGTGGTACTGTCGTCAAACATTGGGGGCACGGCGACCCTCATCGGCGACCCTCCCAATATCATGATTGGGTCAGCCGCCCACTTCTCTTTTGTGGATTTTCTCAAGATAGATACACCTATCGCCATCGCCGTGCTGATAGCGTTCCTAATCGTAGTGTGGGGGTTTTTGCGCCCCAGAATCAAAGTGGACGACGAACGGCGCCAGCGTCTTATGGAGTTTGATGAGAGCCGGGCTATCACTGACCCGGTGCTGCTGCGCAAGTGCGTAATCGTTGGTTTGTTGACCCTCGGGGGGTTTTGTGTACATGACCTAATTCATCTGGAGCCGGCTACCATTGCCCTGGCAGGGGCGGTCGTGCTGATGTTGCTACAAAAGAATAATGTGGAGGAAGCGTTCCACGGAGTAGAATGGTCTACGATTTTCTTTATTATCGGGTTGTTTATTATGGTGGCAGCACTGACCCAGACGGGTGTGATAACGCTGCTCACTGATCAATTGGTCAAAGTCGCAGCCAGCAATTGGTTTATTATGACTATGGCTGTCTTAGTGCTGTCGGCATTCATTTCTGGCCTGATTGGTAATATTGCACTGGTGGCAGCGATGAATGCAATTATGTGGCAACTGGCAGCCCGGCTGCATCCAGATCTGCAGGCCACACCCATTGCGATGATTCACGCTCCGGATATGATTCCCCTGTGGTGGGCGTTGTCCATAGGTTCCTGCTTCGGCGGCAATTCGACACTGCTGGGGACAGCGGCGAATGTCGCGGTAGCGGGCATTGCGGAGCGATCGGGATATCCCATAACCTTCGGACGCTTTTTGAAATATGGAATACCCATAACTTTGATGTCTGTTGCTATGGGTGGGGTGTATCTGTGGATACTGTTCCTGCGTTAATAGTAGGTGAACGAGGAGACACATGTTGCTGACAGCCGGTGTGGACATTGGCAGCTTGACAACTAAGGCAGTGGTACTGCGCGTCGCCGATAACCAATGGCTGGGCTGGGCTTTGCAGCCCAGTGGCTTACGGCCCGAGCAAACCGCCCGGGATGTCTTAGCCAAAGCGCTGCAGGAGGCCGACCTCTCGCGGGCAGCTTTAGACACAGTAGTAGCCACCGGCTATGGCCGGGCATCGCTACCGGAGGCCGATATCATAGTCACCGAGGTTTCCTGTCAGGCGCAGGGGGTACACTTCTTGT
>JALGTV010000184.1 GCA_029821215.1 Candidatus Zipacnadia bacterium
GGGACTGTGTCCCCACAGAGTGATAAGGGGGTAAAACCCCAGCAGCAAGCCCAGGCCGGCTATCGCTGCCTTTTCCTTGCGCCACCGGACGGGCAACAGCAGATCAACCAACAGTACCACCACGGCCAGGGCAGCCAGGTACAGGTCTGGCATCACTAATGTAAAGTCGCGTATCGGCATCATATCAGTCAATTACCCAATTAGGTGACTCAAGCTCGCGGCCGCCGTGTGCACTGTATCCATATGATTGACCAATGCACTCATAGCAGTGTTGATGATCCGTACTATGGGGTCCGGATACAGACCAAATATCAGCATTATGGCCGCCAGCGGCACCGTGGCTATCAGCTCACCGCCATCCATATCCGGCAGGGCTGCCCACTGGGGATTCAGCTCCCCTAAGAATATCCGCTGGATGGTCCACAGGAAGTATGCGGCAGTTATAACTACCCCCAACACAGCCAAACCAGTGATGAGTTTGAAGGAGCCGAAAGCACCCAAAAAGACCATAAACTCGGCATCTGTTTAGCCAGGCCGCCAAACCCGTCTATTTCGCGAATATGGGCGCGGTCATATATCACACCCACCAGGAAGAACAAAGCCCCCGTAATGATACCATGAGCGAACATCTGGAGCACCGCGCCGTTCAGGGCGGTGACGCGAGAAGCTAAGAGCGAAGCGGCACTAGCGTCCGGCCTCACAAAAACCACTGCCGCCGCCACCCCGAGCATTACATAACCCATGTGATTGACTGATGAGTAGGCAATCATCTTTTTCAGGTCATTCTGGGCCATAGCCACCAAGGCCCCGTAGATAATGCTGATGAGGGCCAGGATAGCAATCCATATGGCGAACTGGCGACAGGTATCGGGCAGGATGGGGAGGCTAACCCGTATGAACCCGTAGGTACCCATCTTCAGCAGAACACCGGCCAAGATGACACTGCCGGCGGTAGGTGCTTCCACGTGAGCATCCGGCAACCAAGTGTGGAAGGGAAACATAGGGACCTTGATAGCAAACCCCAAAAACAGCCCCCAGAAGATCAGCGCCGCTTTCAGTCCTGCTCCCGCGACCGGATTCTGTCGGGCCAGCGCTATCATATCAAAAGTGTGGGGACTGCTGGCAAAGTACAATCCCAGAATAGCCAGCAGCATTGCCAGGCTGCCGATCAGCGTATATATAAAGAATTTGATAGCGGCATATTGGCGGCGCGGTCCGCCCCAGATGCCGATAATGAAGTACATCGGCACCAAGCTGACCTCCCAGAAAATGTAGAACAGGAAGAAATCCAGAGAGCAGAAAACCCCCAGCATCCCCACCTCCAGCAGCAGGAAAAAGATCATGTATTCCTTAATGCGCTCTTGGATGCGCCAGGAGTAGATGATGGACAGGAGACTAAGCAGCGTCGTAAGTAGGACCAAAGGCACACTCAGCCCGTCTACGCCCAGGTAGTAGTTGATATTCAGCGTATCAATCCAGGGCGTCTTCTCCTGGAGTTGTATACCCGGTAGGTGCCAGTTGAACTGCAGCAGAGCCAAAAGCGAAGCCGCAAAGGCCAGGCTGGCAAACAGCGTCGCCGTGGCCCGAATCAGCTTGGCCTGGCGGTCGTTGTTCATCAATGCGATGATGATTATCCCGACTGCCGGCAGAAACAGCATTATGCTTAGAATTGGCATCATTTTCACCTTTAGTGAATTGCTTGATATTCAACGGCAAAACGGCTATCCAAATAAGTAGGCAGCTATGACCAAGGCCCCGGCAAACATGGCGGCAAAGATGGCCGCACCGGTGACATATTCCTGTACGCGACCAGTTTGCAGGCGGCTGACAACCTCACCGACCTGGCCGGTGAACCAGGCACCAGCATTCACCAAGCCGTCCACCACCACGATGTCAAACAGCTTGGAGGCAGTAGCCACTACAAAATAGACGCCCCAACCAAGATAGTTAACCAAGCCATCTACCACATAGATATCAACAAGCCGGGAAGCCGGGGCAATCACGGCGCGCACGGCCCACCCAATACCTCGCACCAAGCCGTCTATGATATAGGTATCCACCAGACGGGCGATGTGGGCTAACGCCAGGGTCCCGCCCACTACAAATATCCCGTAGATGGTGTCAAAATAGAATTTCTGCTTGGCGGCAATATACAACGGATATGCGGGCCGTTTGACCCACTCAACGGGCACGATTTCCCACAGATATATGCAGGCAGCCGCGAACAGCCCGATCAGGGCCATGACAGTTGATATCAGCCCCACTACCCAGTTGAAGCCCATCGCCCCAGCATGCCCGGCCCCGCTATGAACTGCTGGGGTAAAGTGGACGAAATGATGGAACAGGTTGCCAGCCAGCCACGGCGAACCCACCCAGCCCAGAAATACCGCAAAGAAGGCCAGTATCATCAGGGGCACGGTCATCACTAACGGGCTTTCGTGAGCGTGCTCGGCAACACGTGAACGGGGGTCGCGGCTGAAGGTGAGGAAACACGCCCGGCCCATATAAAAAGCGGTGAGAAACGCGGCAGCTTCCAGTCCCAGGAAAAATATCCAGTAGATGGTATCGCCACCAGCTCGCGTCCAGGTAGCAGCCAACATCTCATCCTTGCTGAAGAAACCAGCCAGCAGCGGGATGCCGGCCAGCGATAGCGCCCCGGCCCAGAAGGTTACATAAGTATAGGGCATTTTGCGGGCCAGCCCCCCCATCTTGAACATATTGGTCTCCTCGTCACACCCGTGCATCACACTGCCCGCGCCTAAGAATAACAGCGACTTGAAGAAGGCATGAGTGATAAGATGGAAAACCGCCGCCGTAAAGCCCACCACACCCAGCCCCAGGCTGCTCATCATATACCCGAGCTGACTGATGGTGGAATAGGCCAGCACCCGCTTGATATCAGTTTGCACCACCGCCAGCGTGGCGGCCATAATGGCAGTGATTAGGCCGATAAATCCCACGATCAGGAGGGGTGATACCCCTAAGAATAAACTCTCGGAAGCCGTAATAAAGAATAGCGGAAACAGGCGGGCCACCATGAACACGCCTGCGGCGACCATGGTGGCAGCGTGAATCAGGGCGCTGACCGGGCTGGGGCCGGCCATGGCGTCAGGCAGCCAGACATGCAGCGGGAATTGAGCACTCTTGCCCACTGCCCCACAAAACAGAAGCACTGCCGCTATTGCTAAGATATTGCTGGGGATTACCCCGCGCTGGGCCGCCGCAAAAATATCCGAATATTGCAACGAGGGCACATATTGAAAAATAAGCAAAATGCCAATGGCAAAGCCAACATCCCCGATGCGAGTGGTGATGAAGGCTTTCTTAGCAGCGTCAGCCGCCACCTTGCGCTCAAACCAGAAGCCAATCAGCAGGTATGAGCACAGCCCCACTAACTCCCAACCAACATAAAGCAGCAGCAGACTGCTGGACAGTACCAGGGTGAACATGGCGAAACAGAATAGAGACATATAGGCAAAGAAGCGGCTGTAGCGCTCGTCACCGTGCATATAGCCGACCGAGTAAATCATTATGCAGGTGGCCACCACCGACACCATCACCAGCATCACGGCGGTCAGCGCGTCCACGTAGTAGCTCACTTCAAGCGTGGTCTGCCCCAGGTGAGCCCAGGCAATGCTGCCGCTGGCCGGCGGCAAGCCCCGCAGCAGATCAATCACACAGCCAATAGTCAGCGGTATAGTGGCGGCAATGCCCGCCACGCCTATCCAGCCAACCGCCTCGCCCAT
>JALGTV010000185.1 GCA_029821215.1 Candidatus Zipacnadia bacterium
AGGCGTCCCGCCTGCGAATAATAGTAGTGGGGCCAATCCAGATAACTCACCTACTCCCACTAACATTCGGCACGCTGACCTGTGGGGCCTGCGCGAGGGCAAATATGAAGCCCTGGCCGAAAGCGACGTCCAGCACACCGCCTGGCAAGACCTCTTCCCCACCGAGCCTTACTACTTCTTCATCCCCAGAGATGTGAACCTCCAAAGCGAATACGAGCAGGGCTGGAGCGTGGCCGATATTTTTCCGGTCAATTCCAGCGGGATCAAGACACACCGAGACAAGTTTGTCATTGACTTTGACCAGGATGAATTGCGCGACCGCATTGCCGCGTTCAGGGACACCAAACTAAGCGACGACCAGGTTAGAGACCGTTTTGGACTGCGAGACACACGCGATTGGAAATTAGACGAGGCAAGAAAGACTCTGCAAGAAGACTACGGTTGGGAGGAGGCATTTCAAAAGGTTCTCTATCGGCCACTTGATCTTAGATGGCTCTATTATCACGAGGCAATGCTGGATTGGCCCCGCCGCGAGGTTATGCAGCATATGCTGCATGACAACTTGGCGCTGTGTCTTATGCGCAAGCCTATTCCGCCTGATTTCACCCAGTGCTTAGTCTCCCGGAACATCCTGGACATCAACTTTTATGCATTCCAAACCTACCTGTTCCCCCTCTACCTCTACCCGGAGGAGGGGGAGTTAGAGGGGCTGGAAGAGGGTGGCACAGGCTTCCAGCCTGTGGAAAGTGAAGACCAACAGCACTCAGGCAGGATGTCTGAGCCACTAAAAACAGGCCGCCGGGCCAATCTGAATGGGGAGTTTGTCAAGGAATTTGCCCAAAAACTTGGACTAACCTTTATCCCCGATGGGCAGGGCAACCTCGGTAGGACAGGCGTCTCGCCTGCCAATGACACTTACACCAGTGGCGCAGGCGTCTCGCCTGCGAATGCCAATAACAAGGAGTTGGCGGGCGAGACGCCCGCCCCACCAACCCACATAGCTGCCCCACCAACCCACATAGCTGCCCCACCAACCTATCAATCCCCCTCGCCCGCCTATGTAGTCGCCCCACCCTCCCACGGCACCTTCGGGCCGGAGGATGTCTTCTACTATGCCTACGCCATCTTCCACTCCCCCACCTACCGGCAGCGCTATGCCGAGTTCCTCAAAATTGACTTCCCCCGCCTGCCCCTGACCTCCGATAAGGAATTGTTTGCCAAGTTAGTGGCCAAGGGCCAGCGGCTGGCGGATTTGCACCTGATGAAACAGGCAGGCCAGATCGGCCCGCAGCCCCGCTTTGAAGGCGAGGGCGACAATGAGGTGGGGAAGGTCAGGTATCAGGGAGGCCGGGGTTCAGGGATTCAGGGAACGGGGAAAGGCAAGGGCAGTCGCGGCGAGGACGCCGCTCCTACGGCACAAGGGGAAACATCCCAACCTACTGTAGGAGGGCCATCCCTGGCCCGATGGGGGCGGGTGTATATCAACAAGACCCAGTACTTTGAGGGCATTGAACCGGAGGTCTGGAACTTCCATATCGGCGGCTATCAGGTCTGTGAGAAATGGCTCAAAGACCGCAAGGGCCGCAGGCTATCCTATGATGACATCACCCACTATCAGAGAATAGTCCTGGCCCTGCGGGAAACTATTAGCCTGATGACACAGATTGATGAGATAATTCCAGAATGGCCGATTGAGTAATTAGAACAGTGTGCGGGGAGGGAGGAAAATGGGATAGGGGGAACCCCTTTCTGTAGAAAGCGGCTTCCCCCCAACCCCCTCCGCAAAGACTTTTGTAAGTGGGCAAAGAAGCTATTCCTTGCTGCAGAACGACTGGCTATAATGAAACATAAGCAGTGTACTTATAGAAGGGAGTTTCACTAATGGATTCAACTGATGCCCCCCGGGTGGCGTTGATACAGTTCCCCGGGTCTAATTGTGAATGGGAAACCAAGCGGGCCGCCGAAGCCGCCGGTATAAGCTGCAATATCTTCCGCTGGAACCGCGACCCGGCTCTGCTAACCGAATATGACGGCTATATCATCGGCGGCGGCTTCTCCTACCAGGACCGGGTCCGCTCGGGAGTGATTGCTGCCAAAGAACCCATTGTGGCGACTATGTTTGACCAGGTCACCCAGCAGGGCAAACCGGTGCTGGGGATCTGCAATGGTGCTCAGGTGTTAGTGGAGGCGGGACTGATCCCCGGCCTGCACCCGGGCCAGGTGGAGATGGCCCTGGCACCCAACTATGCTGACCCGGCCGGCCGCCTGGGCGATTTCTGCTGCCGCTGGGTGTACCTGAAGCACTCCTGCCTCCCGGGCCGCTGCGCCCTGACCAGCCAGATGGAAGCCGACTACATCTGGCCGGTGCCTATCGCTCATGCCGAGGGCCGGTTTACTACCCGCACCGAAGGACTCATCCAAGAGCTGCGCGCCAATAACCAGATTGTGTTCCAGTACTGTGATGCGGAAGGCAATATTGACGAGAGCCGCGAGGTCAATCCCAATGGTGCTCTGGCCAATATCGCCGGGCTGTGCAACCCGGAGGGTAATGTGCTGGCCATGATGCCCCACCCGGAGCGAGCCAGCTTCATCCGCCAACTTCCTGTCGAGCTGGGCGGCGAGTGGGGTGCCCAGAAAACTGAAGCATGGGGCAGCCAAGAGGCAATAGCCGCGCCCGGGCCCGGCCGGCTGATATTTAACTCACTACGCGAAGCTCTGCGGGCTCCGGCGGTAGTGTGAACAATGCCCAACTGGCCCGGCCCGCCAACACACGACAAACAAGGGCATACGGGGAAACCCATCAACCTCCTGTAGGAGGGCCATCCCTGGCCCGATTGCTTTATCCTACTGTGGGAGGGCCCCCTGGCCCGACCAGGTGGTCATCACAGAGAGGCTACATCTACAACAAGGAGTTAACATAAAATGCAAGTTATTGAACTGTTGGTCAAACTGAAAATGCCGGATGTAACTGCCCTGACGGCGGCATCGGCGCTGCGCCGACGCATGGGCTATGCCGAGGTGCTCCACGACTTGCAGCGGGCAGATTATTACGCCCTGCATCTGCAGGTAGATAGTCAGCAAACAGCACTGGCCTTGGCCGAGGAATTGGCCGATAAAACCAATCTATTTGTCAATCCCAATAAACACACCTACGAGCTGCGTATTGCCGGGCAGCGTGGAGCGCCGGTCCCGGAAGACGGTGTGTGGCCGGTGGAGGTGCTGGTCACTGACGCCGAGGGAGCTGAGGCCGAGGACATTCAACAGGCACTCCATGAGCGGCTCGGGTACGTTGAGCAAGTCCAGAGCGTGGCCCAGGGGACACTGTGGATTATGAAGCTATCAGCACCAGACGCAGAAGCCGCCACCCAGCTCGCCCAGCAAATAACAATCACCCAGGCCCGCGCTGAAGGCCAGGACTGGAAAATATTATAGCTACTGCCTACCGAGGCTATGGCTCTATAGCTTGTAATGGGGGCCGACCGGCTCAGGTGCCGGACTGTGGTTCGTTTACCGCTGCTGGGGTCTGGCTTATAATTGATGATTTCTGCGGCGGCCGGGGACATATCTTTACCCTGGCTTATTCTCCAAGTAAATTGCTGCTATTTGCCGCTCCCAATCTGTTGAAGACCACTTTCTTGACCCCCGCAAACTCGCGGTCTACAATAGCTTTATTATATCCTTACTATCTGAGAGAAGGAGACAGGA
>JALGTV010000186.1 GCA_029821215.1 Candidatus Zipacnadia bacterium
CCACCACCCCAGAAAGGTGAGGTGGAGCCTCTAAGCACGGATACGGTGGTGTTAGGTCAGCTCAGTGGCAAATACATCCTCCTTCAGCAGGGCGAGGACCTGCTGCTAATTGACCAGCACCGGGCCGCCGAACGGGTCATCTTTGAGCGCCTTCAGGCCCAGCGGCAGCGGCTGGCGCGCCAACTGCTGGTGGTGCCGCTGACTCTGGAGTTGACGGCGGGGCAAGCCGCCGCTCTCCAGCAGCATCAGGGGTTGCTGGAAGAGGCCGGCTTTGAGATAGAGCCGTTTGGGGGCAACAGCTATGTGGTGCAGTCCGTGCCTGCCCAGCTTGGCCAGCGTGATCCCCAAGTGGCTCTGGATGGGCTGATTAGTGATTTAGCCCAGTGGGGCGCCACCGGCAGTCTGGATAGCCAGCGGGAACAGCTTCTGGCCACGATCGCTTGCCACAGTGCGGTGAAGGCCGGTGAGCACCTCAGCCAACAAGAAATGAGGCAATTGGTTGCTGACCTGATGCAAACTGAGGCTCCGGCTATCTGTCCACATGGAGACCCAGTTATTATTTCCATCAGCGGCGCCGACCTGGACCGCAAGTTTGAGAGAGATTAGGCTGTACTTAGCGTAGCATGTCCTCACCAGGCTTAAAAATTCCCCTGCTAATCATAGCTGGCCCCACGGCGGTGGGTAAGACAGATATTGCCATTGAGGTAGCCGAGGCGGTGGACGGCGAGATCATCTCGGCGGACTCCATGCAGATATACAAGGGGATGGATGTCGGCACGGCCAAGCCCACCACCTACCAGCAGGCCCAGGCCCGTTTCCACCTGATTGACATTGTTAAGCCAGACGAGCCCTACAATGTGGCGATGTTCAAGCGTGATGCCCAGCAGGCGATCAAGGAGATACACCAGCGGGGCAACCTACCTATACTCTGTGGAGGAACCGGGTTGTATATTAAGGCGTTGTTGGAGCACTACAATCTCCCGCCGGCACCCGAGGACAAGCAGGTTCGCCAGCGGTTGCGCCAGGAAGCCCGACAGGTTGGTAGTCGTGCCCTGCACGAGCGCCTCCAGGAAGTTGATCCGCAGACTGCGGCTCAACTGTCGCCGAATGACCTGAAGCGGATTATCCGCGCGCTGGAGGTTTATGAGCTGACTGGGGAGCCTATAGCGACCTTACAGTCGGTTGACCATACCCCCCAATTACAGTATAATAGTATATCCTTCGTGGTCACCTGCCCGCGGGCAATGCTGTACCAGCGTATTGAGCAGCGGATTGACAGGATGTTAGCCACTGGATGGGTGGAGGAAGTCAAGCAACTGGCCCAGCAGGGCTGCCACGGGGGATTACAGTCAATGCAAGCAATTGGCTACCGCCATATATTGGAGTTTCTGGCAGGCACCGCCGACTGGCCGGCAACCGTCAAGCTAATAAAGCGGGACAGTCGGCGCTTCGCTAAGCGGCAACTGACATGGTTTCGCCACCAGTCGGATTCTACCTGGCTACAGTGGGCAAATAAGCAGCAGTTTGAGGGGATAGTGGAGACTATTGTCGCGGCGGCACGCCAATTGGTAGCCGATAGCAAGTGAGCAGGAGGTAACCGAGTTGCGGTTCACAAAATTGCACGGATTAGGCAATGATTATATTTATCTTAACGGCCTGGAACAAGATTTATCCCAGTATGATTTGGGCAAGTTGGCCCGGCTACTCTCGGACCGCCATTTCGGCATCGGCAGCAACGGGATCATTCTCATTCTGCCGTCTGAGCAGGCTAATTTCCGCATGCGCATCTTCAACTCCGATGGCAGTGAGGCGGAGATGTGCGGCAATGGACTGCGCGGCTTTGCCAAGTATGTCTACGAACATGGCCTAACAGATAAGCTCAAGTTAGAAGTGGAAACAGGGGCGGGGATACTCAATATGGGACAGCCCCGTCTGCAGCGCCAACAGATACCGATGACTGGTAAGCCGGCGGAGGAGCGGGTTATTGAGGAGTCTCTGGAGGTAGATGGCACTACGGTGCAGATTACCTGTGTATCTATGGGTAATCCCCACTGCGTAATCTTCGTGGATGATGTAGACAGTTTCCCGGTTACCGAATTGGGACCTAAGATAGAGAACCATCAACTGTTCCCCGAACGGACTAATGTGGAGTTTATCACCGTGCTGGACCGCCAGCACCTGCAGATGCGTGTGTGGGAGCGGGGCGCGGGCGAGACCCTGGCTTGTGGTACTGGAGCCGCCGCGGCAACGGTCGCCGGAGTGCTCACCGACCGCAGCGACCACCGGGTGGAAGTACACCTGCGGGGAGGCGAATTGCAGGTAGAGTGGGCCGAGGACAATCACGTCTTTCTCACTGGCCCAGCTACCGAGGTATTCTCCGGCGAAGTAGCATCCCAACTGGTGGCATACCGAGGTATTCTCCGGCGAAGTAGCATCCCAACTGGTGGCAAAGGCTCGCCAGTAGTTGACCTAAGGAGGTTCGCACTTGGAAGTTGCTCAGCGATTACAACAGATTCCGCCCTACCCTTTCCGCGAGATTGCTATGCTCAAGGCGCGGATGCTGGCCGAGGGCAAGCAGATACTGGACTTTGGTATCGGCGACCCCGATATGCCTACACCCGACTTTGTTATTGAAGCGCTGTGTGAGGCAGCCAAGGATCCCAGCACCCATCAGTATGATGAGTCAGGCTACGGCATACCGGAGTATCAAGGAGGCCCTGGCTCACATTGTCTGGGCTTATGTTGACCCGGGCGACGTGGTCCTGGTGCCTGACCCGGCCTATGCAGTATATAAGGTGCAGACTACCTGGTGCGGGGGCGAGGTATTTCCGATGCCGCTGCACGCGGAGAACGATTTTCTACCCGATTTTGCCGTCATCCCGGCCAGTGTAGCTCAAGCAGCCAAGCTGATGTTCCTGAATTATCCCAACAACCCTACCGGAGCGGTCGCACCGCTGGAGTTTTATGAACAGGCAGTCAGGTTCGCCCGTGATAATGAGATTTTGATTGTTCAGGATGCCGCCTATGCCGAAGTCAGCTTCGGTGAGGATCAGGCACACAGCATTCTGGAGATTGATGGCGCTAAAGATGTAGCTATTGAGATGCACTCGTTCTCCAAGACTTTCAATATGACTCCGGCACGTTTATGGCTATTCAGCGAGCAGGTATTGTTGCTTTGTCCCATTATGACGAATGGGTCCCACAGATGATAGCTGAGTACCAGCGGCGCCGCGATGCTTTGGTAGAGGGGCTGAACTCGCTGGGTTGGAGTCTGGAGAAACCCCGGGGTACCTTCTACGTGTGGGCACCAATCCCGCCAAGTTTTGGTTCCAGTGCCGAGTTCACCCACGCCCTGCTGCATGATTGCGGCATCCTGACCACTCCCGGCCCCGCCTACGGCACCAACGGCGAAGGCTACATCCGGTTCTCACTGACCATCCCGGATGCCGGATTTATGGAAACGGCCGTGTCAATAACTGTAAGTGCTGGCTGTCTCCAGTGTAATGGCGAGGGGGAGATGGCAATTGTCGGAGCTGCCAGACGGAACTCCACCATTGTTCGCATAGTAATGCAGTATCCTGTCAGAACCTGCTCCAAATCAACACTCCGGTTGTTCAGTCATAGCTCTACCTAAAAAGAAGTGCCTGCTCGTGGTATAATGTATATGAATAGAAGCAGTGAAGGTCGTTTGTCATAGCAAGTATGCTACCTGAGACAATCTTAGAATCAGTCCAAAGTCCGGCGCGGTATATTGGGGGCGAGGTGAATGCGGTGGTCAAGGACCCCGCAGAAATGGAGTTATCCTTTGCCCTCTGTTACCCTGATGTGTATGAGGTGGGGATGTCGCACCTGGGGTCACAAATTCTCTACCATGTCATCAATTCTCGCCCCGAGGTGCAGTGTGAGCGCGTTTTTCATCCCTGGACCGATGCGGCCGAGTTGATGCGCCAGCAGGACGTCCCGCTCAGTGGCCTGGAGACCGGTCGCCCCCTGTGCGATTTTGATATTGTCGGCATCACTCTCCAGTACGAGCTGACCTATACTACCATACTGTCCCTGCTGGAACTGGGCGGGATAACGCTCCATGCCCGGCAGCGACGGCCCAGCGAGCCGATTGTCATCGGCGGCGGGACGTGTGCCTACAATCCCGAGCCACTGGCTGATTTCTTTGATGCTTTTGCGATTGGCGATGGTGAAGAAGTAGTTGGCGAGATTATTGACCTATACCGCCAGCAGCCGGCCCAATTTCGTGATGCTGACGCCCGCAGCGCCGCCGACCGGGAGGAGTTCCTACGGCAACTGGCCCAGGTTGAGGGGGTTTACGTACCTTCTTTATACGAGGTAGAGAGGACTGAGGAGGGGTTGTTGTGCCCACGGCCCACCAGTGCCGATGTGCCGAACATAATAAGGCGGCGGATAGTCAAAGACTTTGAGAATGCTGCTTTCCCTACCGCGCCGGTGGTACCGTGGGTGGAGGCGGTGCACGACCGGGCGCAACTGGAGATAGCCCGGGGCTGCACCCGGGGCTGCCGGTTCTGCCAGGCGGGCATCATCTACCGGCCGGTGCGGGAGAAGAGCGTGGCTACCCTACGTGCCCAGGCGCGCCAGATTATCGCCAACACGGGCTTTGACGAAATCACCCTGGCGGCCCTGAATTGCCCTGATTACAGCAGGATTGAGGAGTTGATTGATGGCCTGCATGCCGACCTGACTGATCAGCGAGTGTCAGTAAGTTTGCCCTCGCTACGCACCGACACGTTCAGCGTCAACCTGGCTGACAAGGTTAGTCAAGTGCGCAAAAGCGGGTTAACTCTGGCCCCGGAGAGCGGGTCTGATCACCTGCGGGCAGCGATAAACAAGGAGGTTTCTCACCAGGATCTATTGGAGGCAGTGGAAGCTGCTTTTGCTGCCGGCTGGGAGACCATTAAACTGTACTTTATGATTGGTCTGCCCGGGGAGACTGATAAAGATGTGGTGGCTATTGGAAAACTAATCCAGCAGGTGGTGGAAATTGGCAAGCAGAAGCTGGGACGGCGGCGTCGGCATTTACAGATCAATGTCAGTGTGGCTTGTTTGATTCCCAAGCCCCATACGCCCTTTCAATGGCACCAGCAAATATCCGTAGAAGAACTCAAGCACAAGCAGCAACTGCTGAGAAGCCATCTCACCAGCCGGCACGTGAATCTGTCCTGCCACAGTGCCGAGGGGACGATGGTGGAGAGTATCCTGTCTCGCGGCGACCGCAGTCTCGGGCCGATTATTGAGCATGTTTATCGGCAGGGTGCGGTACTGGAGGGATGGCGGGAGTATTTCTCACTGGAGAATTGGACGGCGGCCTTTAGTGCTCAGGGTAGGGATATACTGACTGAAGCCGGACGAGAGTGGCATCAGTCCTCGCGGCTGCCTTGGGATCACATTGACACTGGTATATCGGTGGACTTTCTGCGGCAGGAGGCAGCCCGGGCCGAGCAGTTAATTCCCACCGAGGACTGTCGCACCGACGGCTGTCATCACTGTGGCTTGAATGAGTTTATGGCCCCCTGTCCGATGGCAGTAGACCAGGCTAAACAGGCTACTGTGACGCAAACTGCCGAGGCCCAAGGCTATGTCTAATCAGCAACGGCCATATTTATGGGTAGAATTCGCCAAGACCGGCTCTATGCGTTACTTGTCGCATTTGGAAATGATGCGAGTTTTTGACCGGGCTGTGCGCCGGGCCCAGATTCCGGTGGACTATACCCAGGGTTACCATCCCCGGGCCAAAATTAGTTTCGCCCCACCGCTGCCGGTAGGTGCTGAAGGGCTTAAAGAGCTGTGCGAAATTGACCTGGTCACGGAGGCATCAGCCAACGAGTTAGGTAAGGCTTTGAGCAGGCAACTTCCTGCCGGGCTGGATTTAGTTTCCGCTCAGGTCCGTAGACGGGGCCGCCGTTCGCCATTTGCTGAGCTTAACCGGGCTGAATACCGTCTTGATGTGGAAATCGTCGGAGGTACCCCACAGCAGTTGCAGGCCGCGGTGCAGCAGTTCCGAGAGGCTGATGAGACTTGAACATAGGGATAGTAATATGTGCCTATTTATGGAGATAGGCTTCGGCCAAGACAATTTGGTAAAGCCGGAAGAAGTAATCACAACTCTAAGTCAGATGATGGGACAGACAGACTTGTTAGTCAGTCGAGTTACCCGGCTGAAAATGTATGTAATTTAGCTAAATTATCGGTGAACCCGGCCTCCTGCAAAGCGTGGGCAGGGACGAAGGTCCGGTGCCCAACGATGTAGAGGCCAGTGGGGTTCACCAAGGGAGTACGATTGACAAAGTGAAAAAACAGATTATTGCTAATGTTGACTCCAGACAGACGCGAGTAGCGATAGTGGAGGACGGCCGGTTGGCGGAGGTGATGTATGAGAAAGAGGAAAACGTGGTCGGCAATATCTACCTGTGCCGCGTACAGGATGTAGTGGCGGGGTTGGATGCTGCTTTCGTTGATTGCGGTATCGAAAAGAACGTATTTCTGCACGTCTCTGACGCCGTAGTAAACGGGTCAGGCGGACGCAAAGGTCGCAACCGGGGCTTGCCGCCCATCAGTAAGGTTATCCACGCAGGAGACGAGTTCCTTGTGCAGGTGACCAAGGGCCCTCTGGAGAGCAAGGGGGCGCGGGCGACCCGCAATATCAGTCTGCCAGGGCGCTATCTGGTGTTGATGACTGATAGTAATGGCAAGGTGGGGGTATCCAAGAAGATTGATGATGAAGGCGAGCGAGCGCGACTGCGCAAAATAGCGGGTAAGGTTTGCCCCTCGGGTTTTGGGATTATCGTGCGTACCCGAGCCCAAGGAGCCGGGCGTAAGGAGTTGGACAGCGATATCCAGTTCCTGGGCAAGCTGTGGAAGTCAATTCAAGGCAAGGTCAAACAGGCCCAAGCCCCGGCTCTGATCCACCAGGACCTCAGCCTGGTCTTTGAGGTGGTTCGTGATGTATTGTCAGCGGAAGTAGACGAGTTTATAATTGATGACAAGGTCACCTACGACCAGGTTCTTAACCTCCTGGACAATGTCGCCCCTGACCTGCGCGGCTGTGTCCAACTGTACCGTTCTGCCGAGCCAATCTTCGCCCACTATGACATTGAGGAGCAAATTGATAAAGCTCTGCGCAGCAAGGTGTGGCTACCCCACGGTGGCTTTATCAACATTGACCAGACCGAAGCTCTTACCAGTATTGATGTCAATACTGGCAAGTTTACCGGCACCGGCAGCCTGGAGGAGACCGTGCTGCGCACTAATCTGGACGCAACCGAGGAGATCGCCCGCCAGCTTCGGCTCCGCGACATCGGCGGTATCATTGTCATTGACTTTATTGACATGGATAAGTCCCGCCACCGCAAGCGAGTGAGTGCTGCCCTGCGCGAGGCCTTTGCCGAAGATCGGATGCACACCCGCATAATGCATATTACCCGGTTGGGTCTGGTAGAGATGACCCGCAAGCGCACTGAAGAGAACTTATCACAAAAACTGCAGACCAACTGCCCCTGCTGCAGAGGGTCGGGTAAGATTCTGGCTGCGGACACGGTGGCGATGCGAGTCATCCAGCAATTGCGCTCGTTGGTAGCAAACGATAACATTAGCGGAGCACTGGTGATTGCTGACCCCATTGTCTCGTTGGCCATAGTTGGGCCTCATGGAAACAGTGCCACCGAATTGGAGGAAGAACTGGGCATAGAAATGTTTGTCCGTGCCAGTGAGGAGATTCATCCGGAGCACTTTGAGATTAAGCCCAGTGACCCTGACCAGCTACGTCAGGAGTACCAACGCTACCGCGTCGGCGATGTCATCCAGATTACCCCGGAGCAGGTGCTGCCGCCACCGCAGGCCGGCTTAGTGGCCAACGTGAATGGTTATATTATTGAGGTGCCAGAAGTCTCTCCCCAACACGAAAAGCCGCTGGAGATCCGATTAGTCAGTGTCCACAACTCCTATGGCCGGGGCACTCCTCGGTAGTATGACTAATTAACCACTCAGCCCAGCCCGCCAAAGTGGCTCCTCGGCACGGTTCTCCCCGCCCGATGACCACGCACCCGCCCCTATTGGGCTGCGTTGACAGGCGCCGGCCAGATGCCGTATACTGCCCATATATAAAATAAAGGGAGCCACCAATGCCTGCCCAGGAAGCAGCACAATGGGTTGTCGCGCCGCGCAATGAAGAGTTTGAGCGCCGTATGGCATTGGCCTTGGGGATTCATCCGCTACTGGCAGCAGTGCTTTACAGCCGCGGGTTAACCGGTCCCCACCAGATTGAGGATTTCCTTCAGCCGTCGGCTGACCAACTGCATAGCCCGGAAACGTTGCCTGATATTAGCCCGGCGACCGAGCGGATTGTCACAGCAATCCAGAACCAGGAGACGGTTCTGGTCCACGGAGACTACGATGTTGACGGTATTTGCAGCGCGGCGCTGCTTACCCGATTTCTCTCCAAGCTAGGGGTAGAGGTAAACTATTACATCCCCCACCGGATTAAGGACTCGTATGGGTTGAACCAACATGCCGTCCAGCAGGCTACTGAGGCCGGGATAAAGCTGATAATCGCAGCCGATTGTGGCATTACTGCCCACGAGGCCATCGCCGCCGCCCGTCGCGGCGGAGCCGACGTCGTGGTAGTGGATCATCACGAGCCCGGCGCTCACTTGCCCCAGGGAGCCTGGATAATTGACCCCAAGCGGCCCGACAACCAATACCCGGAACGCGAACTGGCGGCGGTCGGCTTATGTTTTAAGTTAGCTACGGCGGTATGCGAACGGTTGGATCTGTCCCAGCAGTCCTTGCAGCGAGCCTTCCTGGACTTGGTCGCCCTGGGCACGATCGCCGACCTGGCTCCTTTGGTAGGGGAAAACCGGATTATGACGGCATTGGGTTTGAAGCTAATGCCTAATACGCGCAAGGTAGGTCTGCAAGCCCTGCTGCAAATATGTCAACTGGATTCTACTGTTCGGGCCAGTGATGTTGCTTTTCGCCTGGCTCCGAGGCTCAATGCCGTCGGTCGGATGGCCGATGCTACTCTGGCGCTGGAACTGCTGCTGACTGATGATAAACAGCAGGCCCTGCGCCGGGCCCTACACCTGGACAGTATCAACCGCGAGCGCCAGCAGCACCAGCAGGACATCTACTATCAGGCGCTGCGCCGGGTGGAGGAAGAAGTAGACCTAGACGAAGAGCCGGTAATTGTGCTATCTTCACCCGACTGGCACGTGGGGGTGGTGGGTATTGTGGCATCCAAGCTGCTGGAGCGGTTCCACCGGCCAGCTATTGTGCTGGTGGAAGAGAATGGTCAGGCGCGCGGCTCGGCGCGCAGCATCGCCGGCTTTGACATATCGGAGGGCCTGCGGCAGTGTGCAGATATGCTTCTGGAATACGGGGGGCATGCCGCGGCCGCCGGCTTGAC
>JALGTV010000005.1:0-16738 GCA_029821215.1 Candidatus Zipacnadia bacterium
AAGTACCCCAAGCGTCCGCTCCAGTTTGTGTGAAGCTTTGTAGGCAGCCGCTTCAGTCTGAACGTAGCCAGTGACTATGGCTTGCTGCGCATTCTGGTGAATACTCACTCCGCGTCCGGTGGCTTCAGAGACCAATGCACCAACGGATTCAGCCAGATCATCAGGAGCGAGCACTGATAGGCGAAACCAGCCGCCGGTAGAATCACTACGCTGAATCTCCCTGGCCTCCTCCCAATACCTCTTTCATTCGGGCGAAGAGACTACTCCGTTCACTATCAGCAGACTGCTGGAACTCGCGGGCTAATTCCTCCAATAGCTCTCTTTGCCGGGGAGTTAGCTGAGTGGGAGTTGCGACGTGAACTCGCACGAACAGGTCACCACGTCGCCTGCTACCAAAATGCGGCAGTCCCTGTGCGGGCACTTTCAGTTCGGTGCCGCTTTGCGTGCCAGGTGGAATATAGACTTCTGTGTGTCCTTCGAGTGTAGGCACCTGAACGGTCGCGCCCAGAGCTGCCTGAGGAAAGCTGATACTCACCTGAGTCGCCAGGTCTTCCCCGCGCCGTTGGAACACTTCGTGGGCAGCAACATGAACCCGAACGTGTAAATCGCCCGCCTGGCCGCCAGGTACAGCGTTACCAGCGCCTTGCACTATTAGTTCGCGGCCAGCTTCAATACCGGGAGGTATCTCAATTTCCAATTCAGTCCGCTGGCGAGTAACTCCCTGACCATCGCACTTACTGCATACTTGTTCAACTATCTCCCCCCGGCCACCACAGCGCGGACAAGTACCAATGGTGGTCAGGCTGCCCAGGATGGTCCGCCGGTGCTGGCGGACCTGACCGGTACCCCCACAGGTTGGACATCGGCGCACCTGAGCCCCCGGCTCGGTACCAGTGCCCTGGCAATGTTCGCAGAGAGCAATATGGGTGTATTCAACCTTAGAAGTGGTACCGGTCAGCACTTCGCCAAGATCAACTGTAACTTCTACCCGTAGGCTCTGGCCGCGAGGCCGACCCGCTGACCGGCCAAACGGCATATCACCAAAGGCGGACTGGAAGATCTCGAAGATGTCGGGAAAACCGTTGTGGAAAAATTCGTCTATCGCCGCGTAACCACGCCGATCATACTGTCGGCGCTTTTGCGGATCCGACAGCACCGCATAGGCTTCGCTTATGTGTTTGAATTTTTGCTCGGCCTGGGGATCGCCGTTATTGACGTCAGGATGATACTTGCGCGCCAGCCGCCGGTAGGCTTTCTTTATCTCGGTACTGCTGGCTGTGCGATCAACCTCCAGGATTTCGTAATAGTCTTTACGCACCTGGCAACTCTCACCTCTAACCTCTAACCTACTTCGCCAGCCCGTCGCTAATAACGGGCCTACTATTCTTCCTCGTCCAAGTCGTCTTCTGAGCCTTTCTCCACCACTTCCTCCAGGTCGCCACGCTGGGCCAGGTAGTGACGCTCGTGCCGCTGGGGTGTCTGGTCTTCTTCGCTCTTCTTACTATCACCAACAATCACCTTACCGGCGGCAATTTCATGCAGGGCTATGGTCAATGGGTTAGTGGAGTCCACTTGCACCAGGGGCCGGGCTCCATCCTTAATCTGTTGGGCCCGGCGGGCTGCTATCACCACGATATCGTATTTACTGCCGCCGCTTTCTAAGTCTGTCGGCCAAGACGGCATTACGTCGCCACCTCCTGACTGCTAATAACACTATTCAGTCGGATACCATCAGGGGATCCGTGCGATGTACACTTACCATCACAACGGCGTAAATCACTACCGGAGATTATCCGAGATGATCCACCATTAGGTGTACTGTTGAAACTACGCTCTGCAGAAAGTATACAACCTCCAGGTGCTGGTGTCAAATCTTGACGGCAGGCTCCTGGCAGCCACGGGGTCTCACTTCACCCATAACTATGGCGGCAAATCCGGCGCGGTCAAGCTGCTTAATGACTGGATCCGAATCGCCGGGGGCGGTTACCAAAATCATGCCCACCCCCATGTTGAAAGTCCGGTACATCTCGTCTATGGGTACATTGCCGTACTGCTGGACCAGCTCAAATATGGGCTGGGGGGTGAGAGCCGAAGTATCCACCGCTGCGGTCAGACCGGAGGGAATGATCCGCTCAACATTGTCGGGAATACCCCCACCAGTGATGTGGGCGATGCCGTGGGGCACCAGCCCCGCCTCAAACAGTGAGACTATGCCAGCGGCATAGATTTTCGTGGGCTGCAGTAGCTCTTCACCCAGGGTGCGGCCTAACTGGGGAATGTGTTCCTCCAGGCTGAGGTCGGCCACCTCCAACAGTACCTTGCGCACCAGTGAATAGCCATTGCTGTGCAAGCCTGAGGACGCGATGCCAATAAGAGCATCGCCGGCCTGGACGGCGCTACCGTCAATGATCTGGTCCCGCTCAACTACTCCAACTGCGAAGCCCGCCAAATCATACTCTCCCTCAGCGTAGAAACCGGGCAGCTCGGCTGTCTCACCACCCAATAGGGCGCAGCCCGCCATCCTACAAGCGGCGGCAATGCCCGCCACTATCTGGGCGACTGTCTCGGGATCCAACTGGCCGGTAGCCAAATAGTCCAGGAAAAACAGCGGGGCCGCACCCTGGCAGACAATGTCATCTACACACATTGCCACCAGGTCCTGGCCGATAGTGTCATGCTTGTCCAGGGCGAATGCTATCTTCAGCTTGGTGCCCACCCCATCGGTACCCGCGACCAGCACCGGGTCGTGGTACTCGGTGCCCAGCGCAAACATCCCTCCGAAGTCAGCCAATCCTGCTAAAACCTGGTCATTGTGGGTGGCCTGCACGGCCTCGCGCATAAGCTGCACCGCCCGCTGCCCGGCGGCAATATCTACTCCGGAATCCTTATAGGTAATGCGGCGCATTGCGGCGGCCCTCCTATCGCGCTTGTTGGCTTGACATTTAGGAGTCAGCTACTGGCTCGTCCTCTAAGGCAAACTTGGTAACCTTAACATCCTCGGGTATGGGGATGGGGTAGTTGCCATCAAAGCAGGCGGTGCAGAAGTGTATTTTCGGCAGTCCGATTGCCTTGGTCAGGTTGCTCAGGGTCAAATATTCCAGGCTGTCAGCGCCCAGGTGCTGGCGGATTTCTTCAACGCTCATCCGCGCGGCAATCAATTCTTCGCGCGTTGATGTATCAATACCATAGAAACACGGGTAACGAAGCGGAGGACAGTTGATGCGTAGATGAATCTCGCGGGCGCCAGCCTGGCGTAACAGTTCAATTTCCGGCCCGGTGGTGGTGCCGCGTACTATTGAATCGTCTACAACCACAATACGCTTACCAGCAATAGCTTCCTTCAGCGGAGTCAGTTTCATGCGAACTCCCAGTTCCCGCAGGCGCTGATCAGGGGTGATGAAGGTGCGATGGATGTAAGTATTCTTGATGAAACCGTGACCAAAGGGAATGCCGGCTACCTGGGCATAGCCAATGGCATGGGGAATGCCTGTCTGCGGTACTGGAATCACCAGGTCAGCGTCCACCGGAGCCTGGCGGGCCAGCATATTGCCCATGCGCACCCGGGACATATAGATATTGCGCCCGTAAATGTGGCTGTCGGGCCGAGCAAAGTAAATGAACTCAAAGATGCAACAGGCCTTACGCTGGGACTGGATGACCTGGCGGGCATCCATTCCCGATGGCCCCAAGGTCACAATCTCACCGGGTTGGACTTCCCTAACGAACTGGGCACCAACAACATGGAGCCCAGAGGTCTCCGAAGATAGCACCCAATTATCATTATTAAACCGACCAATACACAACGGACGTACACCGTACGGATCCCGAACGGCAATCAGTCGGTCGGGGGTCATAATACCCAGGGAATATGCCCCCTGCATTTGCGGCATAGCCTGGGCAATGGCCTCTTCCAGAGTGTCGGCCGCTGATTGCTCTATGAGGTGAAGAATAACTTCGCTATCAGTAGTGGTATGGAATTGGCTTCCCGCCACGCTGAGTTCGTCTCGTAACGCAATGGTATTGACCAGGTTGCCGTTATGCCCCAACGCAAAGGGCCCGGTGCTATGGTGACCAATTAGTGGCTGGGCATTGTGAACGTCGCTGGAGCCGGTGGTGGAATAGCGTACATGTCCCAGCGCCACATCTCCGCGCAGATGGCTAATGGTCTCCTCATCAAATACCTGAAAAACCAGGCCGGCGTCTTTGTGAACGTCAATTTGGCCATCGTGGCCCACGGCAATACCGGCGCTCTCTTGGCCCCGGTGTTGGACTCCATACAGCCCGAAGAATGTCTGCCGCGCTGCCTCCTCGCCGGGCGCGTATATGCCAAATATGCCACAGGCGTCGCCCCAGCATTTGCCACAATCAGCACAATCCATTGGAAAATCAACACCTCATAGATACAGTTCAATGGTTTACTTACAGGTGGAATGGCGATGCTTATAGTTTAGTGCTCTTTGGTGGCTTGTTGGACTCGCTCAGCTTTGTCTTCCACCGACTGGCGCATCTGGTGGCGGTACTGCTGCAGTCGCTGGGCCAGATCTGAATCAGATAGCGCCAGAATCTGGGCAGCGAGAATGGCCGCATTCTTAACCGTATCAATCCCCACGGTAGCCACTGGAACGCCGGGTGGCATCTGCACCATAGAATACAATGCATCCAGACCACCAATGGGTGAACTGGAAATGGGTACACCGATAACCGGCAAGTTGGTGTGAGCGGCCACGGCTCCCGGCAGGGCGGCCGCCCAACCTGCTGCTGCGATAATCACAGCAATACCCCGGTCCGCCGCGCTGTCTGCGTACTCGGCCACGCGGTCGGGCGTGCGGTGAGCGGAGGCCACGGTGACCTCATACTCGATATCTAACTGCTCCAGCATCTGTATCCCGGAGGACATAATCTCCAGGTCTGAGTCACTGCCTAATATAAGGCCAACTTTAGCCACCTTTCACACCCCTGGTAGTGCTCAATTATCGATTAACTCATCGGGTAGGCGGACTTCTCTAACCCGGGCTTGGCTACAACTTTGCGCAGGTTAGAGAACCTGCGCTACGCGCCTAACTTTACCTGTCTTCGGCCTCTACCGCCCGCAAGGCAATATCAGTGCGGTGATACATCTTATCAAAATCAATCAATTCTACTGCTTTATACGCCCGGTCACGCGCATCTCGGAAACTGTTGCCCAAGGCAGTAACTCCCAGCACCCGGCCTCCATCAGTGATAAATTGCCCATCTTGGCGGGCGGTACCGGCGTGGAAGACGACCACGCCGTCCTGAGCATCGGCCTCATCCAGCCCATTAATAGCCTTTCCCTTCTCATACTTGGCCGGATAGCCCCCAGAAGCCACCACGACACACACGCAGCGTTCATCTCGCCAGTGGACGTCAACTTCTGCCAGACGGCCTTCCACTGTAGCTTGCAGAATCTCGACCAGGTCACTGTCCAGGCGAGGCAGCACCACCTGGGTTTCCGGATCACCAAAGCGGCAATTATACTCTAACAGTTCTGGCCCCTTCTCGGTGAGAATACAACCGGCGTACAGGGTTCCCACATAGGGGCTGCCCTCCTCAGCCATGGCCTCCACGGTGGGCCTAATTTTCCGGTTCACAATGTAATCAAAGGTCTCCTCGCTTACTGCGGGCACTGGCGAATAGCAGCCCATCCCGCCGGTATTATCGCCAGTATCGCCGTCACCGATGCGCTTATAATCCTGAGAGGGCACCATAGGCACTACCGTCTGGCCGTCGGTGAACACCTTTATGGAGCATTCCTGGCCCGCGAGGAATTCTTCAACAATCACTTTGCTTCCTGAAGTACCATAGGCTCCCTCCACCAGACAGCGGTCAATATGCGCCTCAGCTTCCTGGATGGTGGCGGCTACTTTCACGCCCTTGCCTGCTGCCAGGCCGTCGGCCTTTACCACGATAGGAGCACCTTGGCGGCGTACATAGGCCTTGGCCGGCTTAGGCTCATCAAAAACTTCAAAGCGAATATCCGATATACCATGACGGTGCAGGAGCTGGTTAGTAAATGACTTGCTGGCCTCCAACTGAGCGGCAGCCGCCGTAGGCCCGTAGATGTTAAGACCGCGATTAGTGAATGCGTCAACTATACCGGCTGCCAGCGGGGCCTCGGGCCCAACTACGGTCAGGTCAATCTGTTGCTGCTGGGCAAAGTCGGCCAGTTCGGGCAGATTCTGGACCTCTAGGTCAACACAGTTTGCTACCTGGCCGATACCGGCATTGCCGGGAGCCGCATACAAAATGTCTACGACAGGGCTTTGACTAATCTTCCAACTCAAGGCGTGCTCTCGCCCCCCTGAGCCGACTATTAGTATCTTCATTTTCAGGACTCGTCCTCGTGTTGTCGGTCAGTACCGAAGAATGTCCGATAAGCCGGGTGGAACATGACATTGACTGTCCCCACCGGTCCGTTGCGGTGTTTGGCAATAATTATCTCGGCTGGGTCAGGAGCATCCAGGGGAGCGGAAATGCCAGTAGTGGGCTGGCCGTCCTGAGTGGCGTGGTTCATGGCCGATTTGCGCTTGTAGTAGTTAGGCCGATACAGAAAACAGACCAAATCCGCCTCGGCTTCTATGGAGCCACTCTCCGCCAGGTCAGAGAGGATGGGCCGCTTCTGTTCGCGCTGTTCAACCCGCCGACTGAGTTGAGAGAGCACTACGACTGGCACATCAAGCTCGCGAGCCAGGCCCTTCAAGGAGCGGGCCACCAGCGACACTTCCTGATGGCGACTCTCACCAGCGTAGCTGCTACCGGCGCTGACAAGCTGGAGGTAGTCCACTACCATAAGCCCAATATCATATTGTGACCGTAGTCGCCGTGCCTTGGAGCGCAGCTCCAGGATGGGTATGCCAGGAGTATCGTCAACAAATATCGGGGCCTTAGGCAGATAGGTGAGCGCCTGACCGATATTGCTCCAGTCCTCTTCCTTGGCCATTCCCCGCCGCAAAGCCCAGCTATTAACCCGCGCCTGGGCGCACAACATCAATTCTGCCAGTTGGGCCTTGGACATTTCCAAACTGAAAATACCCACTCCTACCTCATGCTGAACAGCAGCATGAAGGGCCAGATTAGCCACTGCCAGCGAGGTTTTGCCCATTGAGGGCCGCCCAGCAATAATGACAAGGTCGCCGGCCTGCAGTCCGGATGTCATCTTATCTAAGTCGGGAATGCCCGTAGATAGGCCGGTAATATAGCCCGGTTGGCGGAAGATCTGGTCCAGCTTCTCAAAGGTATCAGTGACCAGCGGCCCAATGGGGACAAAGTCACTGGAGATGCGGCGCTGGGCAATCTCAAATATCTGCTGCTCGGAAGCATCCAGTACCTGACCAATGTCTTCGGGATCCTCGTAAGCCATCTGTTGGATATGGCTGCCGGCCCCAATAAGTTTGCGTAGCACCGATTTCTCGGCCACAATGCCGGCATAGCGCACCACGTGGGCCGCCGTTGGTACCTGGCCGATGAGAGCGGTCAGGTATTCTCCTCCGCCCACGTCCTCCAGTTTCCCCCGCCGGCGCAGCTCAGCACTGACCGTCACCAGATCCACTGGTTCGTTGCGGGTCTGGATAGCCACCATGGCACCAAAGATTATGCGGTGAGCCTCCCGGTAGAAATCATCTTCCTCCACAATCGCCATGGCCCGGCTGGCTGCCCCGGGCTCAACTAACATAGCTCCCAGGGTCGCCTGTTCGGCCTCTAAATCCTGAGGAGGAAGTTTGTCTTTGGACTCAGCGAATTCCTGACTCAATGTAGTCACCGGCGGTCTAAATCCTGTAGTTGCTAACTATATGCACTTATTCCCTTTGCTCTTCGTTCTCGTCGGTCTCATCCGCACCAGCAGGTTCGCTATTTTGCTCAAGTTCTTTGGCCGCTTCGCTTTCGTAGGTCTCGCGTGTGCCTTGCTCAATTACGTGAACCGGCAGCTCAACGGTAACTCCCTGGTAAAGGGTGGCTGATATCAGGTAGTCGCCCGTCTCCCGAATAGACACAGGGATGTCAATTCCCCGCCGGTCTACGGTCACGTTAAATTGCTCATCAATGGCTTCTGCAATCTGTCGCGGGGTGATCTCCCCATGCAGTCGCCCGCCTTCGCCCACTGATGCCTCAACGAGAATCGGCTTTTCTTTGAGTATACCAGCGAGCTGCTCCGCCTCAGCGATTTTGGCTTGCTGCCGTCTGTTGATAGCGCGACTGCGCTGTTCTAACTCCTTGCGCGCGCCGGCGGTCGCCACGGTAGCCAGGCCCTGGGGAAGTAGATAATTGCGAGCATAGCCATCAGCTACTTCAACAATATCCCCTTCATGTCCTACATCCTGTACATCATCTAATAGTATAACTTCCATCAGTCAGATTTATCCTTTCTGTCGGCGCTGCCAGCTATTGACTGCCGCAGGCCGATAAATGGGTCTTTTTCGCCCAAGGAGTCGGCTACTCCCAACAGTAGCGACCAGTTGGGCCGAAACTGGTAGATGCCCCGCAGATCAAGCTGAACATCGTTGGGATCATAGGCTTCCAGTTGGAGAGTCAGGTCATAACCGGTCCGGTAGTCCAGCCCAGCACCCACTTTGGATTGTATCAGGCCCATCCGGGCCCAGGATCGACGGCTCAGAGGCATCGCTTTCTGCAGGTTCAAGGCTTCGTGATCACCGATATCGCGGATGCCTACCTGCCAGAAGCTCATTGGATCTTCGCCGTACTGCAATCGGAAATTCAAATCAGTGCGTAGCCCCCTATCATCGGTGGCTTCTAAGTCTAAGTACCCGGTGGAGCGACGCGGCTGGAAGTGGCCGGCCAGCTCCCCCAGTCGGTCCATAGTGAGATCAACCCGGTCCAGGGCCTCATCTGCCTTGCGAGTCACTTCTACCCCCTGCTCACTAACCACTCGCAGGTTTTCCAGAGAAGCCTGAATATTCTGGATATTGCTCTCCTCGGTAACCAGTTGCTTGGTTTGTTCAGTAATCACTTGCAGATTTTCAGTGGTCTGACGCAAATTGGCTAATATTGCTTGGAAGTTGCTCGCGGTTTCCTCGTCGCCCAACATCTGCTGGGCACTGGCCATTACCGCACTCAAGCTTTCTGAAGCTGACGCCAGGTTACCGATTGTTGCCTGGATTTGCTGTTTAGTCTCTGGGGTGCCAATCATCTGTCGGGTGGCCGCGGTAACGACCTTGATGTCTTCGCTGGCTTGCGCAATATTGCTGGCCGTTAATGCGATGTGTTGAGATGTGCCGCTTGCTGCTAACGTGGCAGTGGCTAATCGAATCTGTTCGGACGTCTCTCTGATGCCGGCTGCGGCTTGGCCAACATCATCCAGAATACGAGCTATTTGCGGCTCAGCCGACTGGCCGGTGCGGGTCATTGCCTGGGCCAGTACCAGCACCTGGTCAGCTATTTTATTGGCTTGCGCGGTAGCGCGATTAATGTTGACTAACATCTGGTGTACTTGTTGCCGTACCTCTCTGTCCGCAAAAGTCGCCCGGATATCATCCAGGGTTGCTTGCGCCTGCTGGACCAACTGCTGACTCTGGTCGGCCAATCCCGCAAAGCCCACCAGCCCACTGCCCGCGCAATGCTCCCCGGGGGCCAGGGCGCGCGGCACATAATCCTCACCGTACTTTGTGGCAATTTCCTGCTGGGTCGGGCGGCGCACGCTCAGATACTGCTCCCCGATTAGGGCTCCTTGCTCGATGAGAAACTGATCGGTGTTATACAGATTAACCTCGCTGTTTACCGCCAGGTGTACGGCTACCGGTCGCTCGGGATAATCAGGATGGTCCTCCAGGGCGATTTGTGTCACTCGCCCAATTTTTACCCCCGCCAGGCTGGCATCGGCTCGGGGCTGTAGGCCTTTAACATCGGCAAAATGGACCACGATATCATATTGGTAAGCGCCTATAGTATACTGTCCCAGGTACACCGCCGTCACCGCGATGAGGATGATGGTTGCCAGAAACAACGCTCCTACTTTAGCTTCCGTGGCCATCAGGGAGCCTCGGCTCTCTACGCGTTGGTTCGCCTAAAGATCTGCGCCAACAATCTTCACACATCTATGGGGCCAGCGGCTGAGCCGTGCACAAATTGCTGGACATAGGGATTCTGGGATTGTTGCAGTGCTGCCGGCGCTTCGCAGGCAATGATGCGCCCTTTGTAGAGCATCATGATTCGGTCACTGATGCTCAGCAACTCGTCCACCTCATGGGTGACCACTACCGAAGTCATCTCAAATTCATCGCGTAACCGAATAATGAGATCATCAATCACCGACGACATAATCGGATCCAGCCCGGCAGTCGGCTCATCATACAGCATTATCTTAGGTTGGATAATCAGGGCGCGGGCGATACCAATTCGCTTTTTCATGCCTCCGGATAGCTCCGAGGGCATCTTATTCTCCGTTCCCTTCATCCCTACTATTTCCAGGTGCTCGGTAATTCTCCTCTCAATTTCTGATTCGGATAAATCGTGGTAGCGCCGCAGTCCGAAAGCTACATTCTCAGCCACTGTCATTGAATCGAACAGCGCCGCGTACTGAAAACACATCCCCATATCGGCGCGAACCTTATTTAGTTGTGTCTCGGAAAGGCCAACGATAGACTTCCCCTCCACAACAATATGGCCTTCATCAGGCTTCACCAGCCCCATCAGCAGGCGCAATATGGTAGTTTTGCCTGCGCCCGACATACCCATAATCCCAAAGATTTCTCCGGGATAAACTGCAAAATTTAAGTCGGCGAGGACGGGCAGGCCATTAACGCGGTACCAGAGATTGCTGACCTCAATTACTGGCTGCTGGGTGGGCAACATTATCTCGCCGGAAATAGAATAGTAGTCAGTAGCAGATTGGCCGCATAAATCAGCATTATTGAGTATACCACCGAGCGAGTGGTAGCCCGGGCCACCTCCTCGGAGGCCATCTTACAGGTCAAGCCCTGGTGGCAAGCTACCAGGGCGATTATCAGACCAAAGAATACCGACTTGACAATTCCTGCCAGCAAGGTCCAGGTCTCCAAGTTCCCCGGGATACTGGCGAAGTACATGGCAGAATTAATGTTGGGGCTGAACAGAGCCATTAAATAGCCACCGGTCACTCCGACTGCGTCGCCCACAAATACCAGCAACGGCACCATCACTATACACGCTACATACCGGGGCAGAACCAGATAATTAACTGGATCGGTAGCCATGGCGCGCAGGGCGTCAATCTGCTCAGTGACTTTCATTGTGCCCAGTTCGGCCGTAATCGCTGAACCGGCCCGCGCGGTCACCACGAAACTAACCAGTACTGGAGCCAGCTCCCGGCACATCGTCTCCGCCACCAGCCATCCCACATATCCGCCTGCCCCTAACTTCGCGGCCTGGATCGCCGCGTGATAGCCGATGACCATCCCGGAGAATATCATGGTCACGGCGGCGATGGACAGAGAACTAACCCCGATATCGGCCATTTGCCGAACTGTGGCTCGGTACTCTAACTTCCCGCTCAACAGGCCCCGCCAGCTATCCAGGTGCAGTTGGGTAGTCTGACCGAAGTACGCGAAAAACGCAATAACCGGCCTACCGAGCGCTGCTAACCAGCTACAGGCCACGAAAGCTCCCCCTGAGGACTTGCTTAGTACACTCAGATTATAAGTGGCTGACCCGCCTGTGTCAAGCTGGTATGTCTGGTCTTCTGGGGGTCGGTAACTGTCTTCTGGACAACTAATAGAACAGTTGATATACTACTCAAATAGGAGATATATCCATATATCGGGAGAGATGATACAGCAATGCCGCCTACTATTGAGTATAGCGACAGTGTACTTGAACATTTCCGCAATCCCCAAAATATCGGCGAAATAGAAGATGCTGATGGCCGCGGTGAAGTGGGTAGTCCGGTTTGCGGGGATATAATGCGTATTACCCTTAAGGTTGATGATGAGACCGAAGTCATCCACGACATAAAGTTCAATACGTTTGGGTGTGGGGCGGCCATCGCCAGCAGCTCGGTTCTCACCGAACTGGTCAAAGGTAAGACCATCAGGGAAGCCCTGCAGATTACCAACCAGGACGTCGTGGATGAGTTGGGTGGCCTGCCGTCAATAAAGGTTCACTGCTCGGTACTGGCCGAGCAAGCGATAGTAGCGGCATTACGGGATTATTACGACAAACACCCCAAGAAGGAGATGCCCCCTGAGCTGGCGAAGAAAGCCCAGACACTGGAAGAAGCAGAGCCCCAGCACTAATCGGTAGGTGTTCCTGCCGGCGGTAGGGAATAGGGGAGGGGCCAAGGCGACTGCTCCCCTGGCGCTGCCCAACCGGATAAAACCTGAGCACAGTGGGAGCCGGCTGTCTGGGAGCTGGAGGATGGGATGGTAATAGTGCGGAACACTTGATGGATATGGTGTATGGTTGAAGGCACGTATGTATTAAACTGATAGGCGAGGTACCAGGACTATGATAATCACCGAAAGCAAGCCATGGGAAGAAGTAGTGCAGATGCTGGAAGGACTGGACAGCATTTTTATTGTGGGCTGTGGCGAATGTGCCACCGAGTGCCAGACCGGCGGGGAGTATGAGGTAGAACAGATGACCAACAAACTCCAGGAAGTTGGCAAGACCGTTACTGGTAACGTAGTGCCGGATGCCACGTGCATAGTATTGGATGTCGCGCGGCTGCTGCGCCAGCAGAAGGAAGAGGTAGCACAAGCCCAGGCCATCCTCGTGCTGGCCTGTGGTGCGGGGGTCCAGGCCGTGGCCGAGAAGTCTAACAAGATAGTCTTACCCGGTTTGAATTCACTATTCCTGGGTGACACTGTCCGCCACGGTCAGATGTATGAGTGGTGTTCTATGTGTGGCGCCTGTATATTAGATAAGTATGCCGGTATCTGCCCGATCACTCGCTGCCCCAAAGGCCAGCTTAACGGGCCTTGTGGTGGCGCTGATGAAGGCATGTGCGAGGTTGACCCGGAGCGGGAGTGTGTATGGGCGCTGATTTATGAGCGCTTAGCGAAGCTGGGTATGGACGACGAACGTATCGCTGCCACCCTGGAGGAACCCAAGGATTACCAGGTTCAGGTCCAACCGCGCGAGCGAATCTTTGAACCCCGCCGCACCCAATAACCATCTGGTCATCAAGATGGCTGATCTGCACAAGGAGAGTGTTGCAAAACCCATAGGAGGGGCATCCTTGCCCCGATATGTGTTTAGCTTTGTTAAGTCAAACTTACACAATTAATTCTGGCGAGCGTCTGTCAATTATCTTTTGCAACAGTCTTACAATATTGAAGGGGAAGTCGTTATTGTCGGCAGCGAAATGGCCGGCGTGTGTGCGGCAGTGGCGGACGCCGACACTCGCGCCAGTCTATGAAGTGCGGGTCTATTGAGCAGAACTTGCGCTCCTGGCCTGACGTCTAAGCAGTATGCACATACTGAGGCAGGCAACTTAGGAGAGAAATAGAAGATGACGTCAAGAGAAAGAGTACTGCTAGCTCTGCAGCATCGCGAGGCGGACCGGGTTCCCTTAGACCTGGGGGCCATGGTTTCAACTGGCATTATGGGCATTGCCTATAACAAGCTGAAAGCATACCTGGGAATCCGCAGAGGGCACACCAGGATATACGATTGGGGCCAGCAACTCGCCCAAGTGGAGCCCCAAGTTCTTGAAGCTGTAAATGCCGATGTTCTACCTCTAATGGTTGACGAGCCAACGAAATGGAAGACTGCCACCTTGCCAGATGGCTCTCCCTGCGAAGTGCCGGACTCATTCAACCCGGAGCGCGAGCCAGATGGGTCCTACGTTATTCGAGATAACTCTGGACGCATCACAGCTCGCATGCCCCAAGATGGGCTTTACTTTGACAACGTGTACCACCCTTTGGCTGATATTAGCAGCATCCAGGAATTGGAAGAGGTGAATTTTTCATCGGTGCCTGATGATGAGACGCTGGCCGATTTACGCCAGCGTGCTCAGCGTCTTTACGAGACAACGGACTATGCCATAATGTTGAATGGAGTGGGTAGTATTTATGAGGCCGCACAGGGCCTGAGAGGATGGGGGAATTTCATGATGGATCTGGTCGCTACACCGGAACTTGCGGGTGCCCTGCTGGACAAGCTAGTGGATGCCGCCATCGAGCGCTTGGAAAGGATTTTGCCCGTCGTAGAAGGCTATGTCCAGGTCGTCGAAGTCGGTGATGACTTGGGTCTGCAGGATGGCCCACAGCTTTCCCCCTCTTTGTATCGTGACATGGTCAAGCCTAGGCATAAGCGGCTCTACGCTGCCATCAAGCAGCGCACCTCGGCCTATCTGTTCTTGCACACCTGTGGCTCAGTGTATGAGTTCATCCCTGACTTTATCGAAATGGGTGTGGACGCGCTTAACCCGGTACAGGTGAGTGCCAAGGACATGGATAGCAAAAAGCTGAAGGCTGAATTTGGCTCTCAGATTACCTTCTGGGGCGGCGGCTGTGATACGCAACACGTGCTGCCCTTTGGAACCCCTGAGCAAATCAAGGAGGAAGTTAGACGGCGGGTGGGCGACCTCGCGCCAGGCGGTGGCTTCGTATTCACGCAGGTACATAACATTCAAGCAGATGTGCCCCCGGAGAATATCATGGCCATGGTTGACGCCGCCCAGGAGTTTGGACGGTATTAGTTGATACTTCCGGTGGCACCGATAGTGGACGGAAGCGGGCTCGCTGCTGGTGGAATACACCGGACAACTGCCAGCTTATCTAAGCAGATGCAGCAGGATGTCGTTATGACCCAGGCCGCCGGTGATGATAACTTCTCCATCTGGGTGGCGGTCCCTACACCTACTGAAACGAATGTGCGACTGGCCGCCGTCGGCATGCTTTTACTTCTCACTGCCATTCTGACTGTTATCTCCGTCGTGCTGTTCCTCTGAGAGTCGCTACGCACAGGCAGCCCTGGCGCAGTCAGGCTCATTGCTGTTAACCACGCTTTCCACCGCCGAATGCCAGCTCCCATGCAGGCCCGGGATGCACGGATCGTCTACCTCGTGGAAATACGCCAATTTCGCAGACTTAGCACCACCGAAGCTAAACGGCTGCTTCCCAGTTGGCAAGGTCAGCTGGGCGGGTGTTAGCTCCCGGCGCAGTATTCGGTTAGGTATGTAGTGGGTGCAAATGGTGCGTGGTAATATGGTATATTGGCCGATTTAACATAACGTATATTATGCGAACCTTTTAGACTATGAGCACTTTTCACCCCCATTATCAATCCCCTATCCGGTCAGGGCTCTATGATTTGCTGCGTTAGCCGCGGCGGCGGTGTCAGTCGCGGCCTGTAGCACTATCTCCAATCGCTCCACCTCAGTCCCCATCGGTCAGTAGAATGGAACCGGCAGCATCGGCCCCGCGTCTAACCTATCAAATGAGCGCCACATCTTCACGCCGCAGGAGGTCTACAATGTTGACCATAAGTAAGCTGACCCAACTGAGGGCTGCCAAATGGGGAGTTATTGCACTGGCAACGGCAGGGCTGGTCTGGGCGCTGGTTGCGCCCGTGCGCGGCCAACAGGCCGTGATTAGCCCGTTAGGCATTGAGGTAATCGGGCAGACTGAATTACTGACCAACAGCCGGGCTGCTCTGCGCATTATCGCCACTGACCACGCCCAACGGGCTCCGGCCAGCGGCGCATTAGTATCGGTACGTATTGCGCCTCAAGACCGCCGCCAGACACACCTATTGTTTGTCGGCCGGACCGATGCCAATGGGACCCTGCGCGCTGGCTTTGAAATCCCGGCCCTGGAGCCGGGCCCCTACACCTTATTGGTCCGAGCTCGATATGGCGAGCATACCGATCAGGTGGAGCAGGAAGTGACTATCCAGCGGGGCTACCAGGTGCTGTTGACTACGGACAAACCCATATATCAGCCCACCCAGACGATGCACCTGCGGGCGTTGGCTCTGCGTCGGCCAGATATGCACGCCGTGGCCCATCAAGATCTGACCTTGGAAGTTAGCGATGCCAAGGGCAATAAAGTCTTCAAGAAGGTGATGAACACTGATAAGTTCGGTATCGTCTCGGCTGATTTTGTCCTGGCCGACGAGGTCAATATGGGCCGGTACACTATCCGCGCTATAATTGATGACTACCAGACCGAGAAGAAAGTGACGGTCAAGCGGTACGTACTGCCCAAATTCAAGGTCACCCTGCATACGAACCGCGACTACTACCTCCCCGGCAGTCAGGTAGAGGGTACACTGCAGGCTGACTATTTCTTCGGGAAGCCAGTGAGCGGCGGTCAGGTGGAGATAGTCGCTAAGACTTTTGATGTGGAGTACACCGAAATTGCCCGCATTGAGGGGACGACTGACGAGGAGGGCAGCTACCGGTTTGACCTGGAGCTACCCCAGCACTTTGTCGGTCAGCCGCTGGAGCAAGGCAATGCGTTTCTGGAGTTTGATGTCAAGGTCACCGACCAGGCCAAGCACACCGAGCAGATTATCAAGACCTCCACGGTGGCTGCTTCTCACATTATGATAAATGCAGTCCCGGAAGCGGGTAAGATTGTGCCCCAGGTGGAGAATCTGGTCTATATCCTGACCTCCACTCCTAACGGCGAACCCCGACCGGCCGCAGTAAAGATACTCAAAGCTGAAACTAACCGCGGTATGGTGCGAGTAGCAGAAACTGCTGTCCACACCGACGAGATGGGCATCGCTACTGTTGCCTTGCGACTGGAGCCCCAACCCGTATCAGCAGAGGAAGCAG
>JALGTV010000005.1:16745-17780 GCA_029821215.1 Candidatus Zipacnadia bacterium
AAACAGGTAACACTGACCACTGCGGATCAGCCGCCCACTGGCAATATTCTGCTACGCACCGATCAGGCATTGTATGAAGTGGGTAGTACCATTGAGGCGGTAGCCCTTACCGCTCCCGCCAGGCGGGGCACGGTCTACTTTGATGTCATCAAGGACCGCCAGACCATGCTCACCCACGCCGCTGAGGTACACGGCGGTCAGGCACGAGTGGACATTCCCCTCTCCCCTACCCTGGGGGGGACAATTTACCTGAGTGCCTACCGCATTATGCCTGATGGCCAAATCGTCCGTGACACCCGGCCTCTGTTTGTAGAGCCGGCGGCTGACCTCAATATTGATATCGCTGCCGATAAAGATGTCTATCTGCCGGGTGGTGAGGCCCGATTAGACTTTACAGTTACCGATAGCGAAGGCCAGCCGGTTGGAGCAGCCCTGGGTGTCAACATAGTGGATGAGGCGGTCTTTGCCCTCCAGGACCTACAGCCGGGTATGGCAAAGGTCTATTTTTACCTGGAAAAGGCGCTAATGAAGCCGCGCTACGAAATTCACGGCCTGGAGATGGCGACCATTGTCAGCCCACCGACGCCAGGCCCCGGACTAATCCGGCCGCTGGCTGAAGATGTGCGCAAACAGCAGGCGGCCCGCATTATGTTTGCTTCCGTGGAAGTGCCCGACTTGCCCACTTTCCAGCAGGATAGCTATGCCGAGCGGCTGGAGAAAGCGCGGGAGGAGTGGGGCGAACAGCTCCGTCCCAAGGTAGAGCAGGGACTGCTGCGGGAAATTGATCTGCGCGACCCCTGGGCTAATCGGATGACGCTGATTCCGGGGGATGACCCCGTCTATTTCTTTATAGTCTTCTCCCCCGGTCCTGACGGGCAGAAGGATACCGAGGATGACTTCTATATTCCCAGCCAGGTGCCGCAAATGTTCTTCGCCAACGAAGAACAGGCCCGCCAGCCCTGGCGTTTCGGAAGGCATGCTGGTCTCGGCGGTGGTGGTGTACTTCTGATGGAAAGAGCAGCAATGCCGGCAGGT
>JALGTV010000187.1 GCA_029821215.1 Candidatus Zipacnadia bacterium
GCATCGCTGAAGGTGAAAGTGTCCGAATGACGTTCTCCGTACCGCCGGAAATGATGGTTTACATCGCCGAAAAAGGCAGTATCGCCGTGGATGGTATCAGTCTGACGGTAACGCGGGTAACAGCCGATAGCTTTGCAGTTGCTATTATTCCCTATACCCTTGGCAATACCAACCTGGGTCAGTTGGCAGTCGGCAGCCCGGTCAATATTGAAGTGGACATTTTGGCTAAGTATGTCCGCCGCAGCTTAGGGCAGCAGGGCGGAACGGGCACCAGTGAGCTTACTGAGGAATTTCTGGCCGAGCATGGATTTTGCTAAGGACAGGTTGAAGTGAGATAATGACTACTATTGAGCAAGCGATTGATGATGTAAAGGCAGGCCGGTTCGTCATTGTAGTAGATGATGTAAAGGCAGGCCGGTTCGTCATTGTAGTAGATGACGCTGGTGAGCATAACACCGGCGATTTGGTCCTGGCCGCCCAGCATGCTACCGCCGAACAGCTCAATTTTATGATGCAGCAGGCTCGTGGGCTTATCTGCGTGGCGATGACTGCCCAACGGCTGGAGGAATTGAATCTGCCGCCGATGGTACCCGAGGTGACTGGCACTAAGCAGGCCGCCTTTACCGTATCGGTAGATGCTGGACGGGGGGTAACCACTGGCGACTCGGCTGCTGATCGAGCTATCACTGTCCAGATGTTAATTGATTCCGAGACCAAAGCTGACGATCTGATCAAACCGGGGCATGTCTTTCCCATCCGGGCGGCAGCCGGTGGGGTACTGCGGCGGACTGGCCACACCGAAGCAGCGGTGGATCTGGCCCGCCTGGCTGGATTGTATCCTGCTGGCGTAATCTGTCAAATTCTAGATGAAAACGGTCAGCCAGCCAATATGCCTTACCTCACAGAATTCGGGGAGCGTCACCAAATCAATCAGGTCACCATTGCCAACCTTATCAAATACCGCCGGCGTACCGAGAAACTGATTGAGCGCCGGGCGGACGCCCATCTGCCCACTCGTTACGGGGACTTTCGGATAGTGGTATATACGTCGGTGCTGGATGGGACCGATTACCTGGCTGTCGTCAAGGGTGACCTGACTGAGGTAGAAGCGCCCTTAGTGCGGGTACACTCGGGCTGTGTGACTGGAGATGTTCTTGGTTCGCTGAAATGTGATTGTGGGGTGCAGCTTGCCCGGGCCTTGCGTATGATTGAAGCTGAAGGCTGCGGTGTGGTAGTATACATAGCCAGTCAGGAAGGGCGAGGCATTGGCCTGGCTAATAAGATTAAAGCCTATCACCTTCAGGAAAAAGGTTATGATACAGTGGAGGCTAATGAGGCATTAGGCTTTGCTCCTGATATGCGGGATTATGGTATCGGTGCCCAAGTACTGGCTGATCTGGGGATCACTAAGATGCGGCTGATGACCAATAATCCCCAGAAATATGCGGCGATGGAGGGTTACGGGCTGGAGGTGGTGGAGCGAGTGCCTCTGGAAGTGCCTACTGATGAACATAATGTTCGCTACCTGAAAACTAAAAAAGAAAAGCTGGGACATTTGCTAGGAATAGAAGCTCAGGACATATATTATTAGGCTCACAAAGGAGCAATTGTTATGACCAAAACACTGGAAGGTAAGCTGGATGCCACCGGGCTGAAGTTTGGCATAGTAGCCAGTCGGTACAACAACTTTATCACCAAGCGCCTGCTGGAAGGGGTAGTGGATGGCCTAAGCCGACATGGTGCCGCCGATGATAATATTACCATTGCCTGGGTACCGGGGTCGTTTGAAATACCGCTGGCTTGCTTGCGGATGGCCGAAACTGGCGACTACGATGCTGTCATTGCCGTAGGAGCGGTCATTCGGGGCGCTACGGCCCACTTTGACTTCGTGGCTGCTGAATGTGCCAAAGGGGTAGCCCGGGCGGGGATGGAGACCGATGTGCCGGTCATCTTCGGGGTGATTACTGCCGAGACTATCGAGCAAGCTATTGAGCGGGCGGGCACCAAGCTGCCCAACCGGGGCTTTGAGGCCGCGCTGAGCGCCATTGAAAGCGTCAATGTGTTGAAGGCAATAGCCGAATCCTCATCGTAGCCAGGCCCTCGCCATATCTACCTTCTTGATGCTTTAGGAGGCGTTCCCATTGCGAGGAGAATCGGGCCGGGGACGGCCCTCCTACAGTGGGGATGTAATAATAGGGTAGGAGCGGCGTTTTACCCGCCTCAGGTGGGCCTCGCCGCGACCGAAATTGAACCGAGCCGGACGCTGTTGCTATGGACACGGACACTACTATGGCCCAGACCGGCCTATGCAATTAACAGCAGGAGGATGAAACATGCAACCTAATAAAGGATGGGGCATTGTTGCCTTAGTTGTGGTGATGGGGGTTTGTGGGGTAGTCAGTGGTGGGATAGGCGCATACTTATATGGCTGGGGAGTGGCCGCGGCTACCACCCCTGATATACCGGTGATTACCCCGGAGACGGTGGTACGGGTGGTCCCGGAGGAAGACGCTATTGTTGAGGCGATACAGAGGGCCAGCCCAGCCGTAGTAAAGATTGTCTCTACCCGTATTGTCGAGCCCCGCGATGTATTTGATTTGTTCTTTGGCGGCGGCCAACCCCGCGAGCAGAAAGGAATCGGTTCGGGCTTTATCTTTGAGCATGAAGGTAATAAGCTCATACTAACCAACGCCCATGTCGTGGGTGGAGCAGACCGGCTGACGGTGAGCCTGGCCAGTGGGGCAGAATTTGAAGCGGAGAAGCTGGGCATTCATCCCGATTACGATATCGCCGTTATCAAGCCAATCAATCCGCCCGCCAACCTGACCGCCCTGTCTCTGGGCGACTCGGAATCGGTCCGGGTCGGCCAGCGGGTCATTGCTCTGGGCAATCCCTTCGGTTTTGATAATACCGCAACTATGGGGATAGTTAGTGCTATCGGTACCCGGCGCATAAAGGGCCAGGACAGGTACGTGATTCAGACTGATGCATCCATCAACAAGGGTAATAGCGGTGGGCCGTTGGTGGACCTGGGCGGTAACGCCATTGGTATTAACTACGCTATATTCAGCCCCACGGCCACTAATCTGGGCATCGGATTTGCTATTCCCATCAACCAGGCTAAGGCGATGATGTATTTCCTGGTCAATCGGGGGCCGTGGATTGGACTGGCTAAGGCGATACCTAACAGTCCGGGTTTCGCTCGGTGGGCGGGACTGGCCACCGACAAGGGCGTAGTGGTGCTGTTGGCCCAGGGGCCACTGGCTGCGGCCGACGTGCAGCGCGGTGATGTGATACTGGCAGTAGATGGCCAGCCGGTCACTAATTTAGAAGAAGTTGAGCGAATTGTGCTCAGTCACCGGATTGGCGAGACCATAACCTTTAAGATTCAGAGAAACACCCAACAGCTTGACGTATCGGTCCAGGCCGGTACAATACCAGAAGGCTACTACTAAACTGCAGTCTCTGACTGCTTTGTTGTTTGTTATGGACATAAGATAAGTCTGCAAGGAGGGCTTTGCTGTGCAGTACCGAGAATATGGCAACACGGGGAAAATGATTTCGGTATTGGGTTTTGGGGCGATGCGGTTGCCCCAGGATGACGACTACGCTGTGGCGATTATGCAGCGCTACCTGGATTTGGGTGGAAACTTGATTGATACGGCGCGCGCTTATGGCGAGAGCGAAAAGTTAGTGGGGCGGGCCATCCAGGGTCG